>NZ_VRVH01000255.1:0-6502 GCF_008040095.1 Methylobacterium sp. WL6
GGGTGCCGTTCTGTTAGGCGCTCTTAGTCGTTTGGGCTCTTCGACGGAATACTCGGAAGCGGACGACTAACCACCCGCTTCCGTACGAAGCATCAAGGCCGTTACATCGCGTTGCGCTCTACGGCAGATTGATCGCCTCACGTGGCTCCGCAATGCTGTGACCGTTCCGCTCGGCGCGGAAGCGTTTGCCCATTTCGTACGCCTGCTTGCGCGAACGCATGATGCCGCCGAGGGGCCGGTGCGCGGCGAGCCCGTGCCACGGGCTGAACGAGAGGCCGTCGTCGACCGCGCTCGACCGGGCCTCGCTCCAGGCCGTCTGCGGCTTCACCCGTATCAGCGCCACCGTCTGGTACAGGCTCTTGCTCTCGGGCCAGACCGTGGCGGCGTTCTCAACCGGCATATCATCGAGGCTGGTACAGAGCTGCGCCCTGACCTCCCAGAGCCCGCCATTCGCCCTGAAGAACTCGACCACGGCCTCCCGGATGGCATTCGGGCCTCCGTCCTCCGCCAGGGGCTTGTCGGTTAAGGCCATCAGTTCGGGCGCGACCGGCACCACGGACAGCTTGGCGACGTAGTCGCCGAAGCGCACGGGCACCTGGCTGTAGAAGGTCTCGCCGAGGATGTGGGTCTCGGGCTGGCCGCCCATCGTCGCGACGGTGGCATTGGGCGCACCGGTGGTCGAGACGATGATCTCCTGCACGCCCCGCATCGCGCCGGAGACGACCTTCTTGAAACCCTCCGCCTTGTCGGTCGTGGCCGCGAGCAGCTTCAGGGTCGCGAGGAAGGCCTTTGGCGTCGGCGCGCCGAAGGCGGGTCCGTTGACCAGCACGAGGTCCTGGGTGACGTCCCCTTCGGAACCCTCAAGCCGTTCGCCCTCGACGCCGATGATCTTCACGGCGAGGCCGCGGGGCGTCGAGACGCTGTCGTCGAGGATGTCGCCGGGGATGGTCGAGAGGCGCATGACCACGGGATAGGTCGCCGCCTTGGAGAACAGGCCCTGAGCCAGCATGGGTGGAAGCCCCGGGGCCACCTCAAGCTCCCCCTCAAGGAACCCGTGGCTCTTGGCATGGACGCTGCGGATCGCGTGGCCGCCGTCCGCCAGGGTCTTCTCGCTGACCGAGCGCATCGTCTCCATCAGGCCCTGTGCCGTCTCGGCCTCGTCGTCGGCGATGGTTTCGACGTCGGGGCCGTATCGAAGGTAGAAGGCGCTCGCATCGACCATGATCGTTCCTCGGGGCGGGAGCGATGGCACGACCGGGGACCGGTCGCCTTCCGTCCTTGCCCACTGAACATGGCCAAGGCCACCCGACTTCGACGGTTCCGAAGGCTCGGTCCGGTCGAACGCTCGCGCACGCGATCCGAACGATGGAGCACCGAGGCGGGGCCAATTGGCGTCGTGACGGGATCAGGTGGGCTCGGTGTCCGGAGGCTCGCCCTCAATGCGCTCCGGCTCGCCTTCGTCCATTCCGCCGACCAGGCGGAACTGGCTCGGCGCTGCCCCGAACTCGACCTCGAACGCCTTGCTGAACGCGCTCCGGCTCGCGTAGCCGACGGTGGCGGCGACGACCTTCACCGGCAGGTCGGTGCCGCTGAGGAGACGGGAGGCGATCCGCAGGCGGACCCTCTGGACGAACTCCATCGGGCCCTGCCCGAAGGCATTGGCGAACCCTTCCGCGAAGCTGGTCCGGCCCATGCCGGCGAGGGCCGCCAAGCTATCGACGGAGTATGGCGCACCCGGCTGTTCGAGGACCGCCAGGACGGCGCGGGCAAGCTTCGGGTTCTGTAGGGCCGCCAGGATCGGAGAGGTGAAATCACTCGCCGTCAGGTGCCGGCGGAGTAGGATGATGAGGCACTGCTTCATCAGCACCTCCGTCATCGCCTGTGTTGCGAGATCGGGGCTCGTCACCTCGGAGAGCATGAGCTCGAAGGCGTAGCGCAGGACCGGATCCGCGGGGAAAGTCTCCACCATCGGGGCCTGGAACAGCTCGAACAGACCCATCGCGCCGGTGTGGGTGTCGGCGATCTGGCCACATACGAAAAGCGCATCAGGGCTGCCGTCGCCGGCCGTGAAGGAGATCAGGCCGTCACCGTGGAGGTTACAGTGATCCTCGGCGCGGACCTCGCCGACGCAGTCCTCGGCGGCGCCGAGGCTGTGTGAGTGCCGAGCCGGCACGACGATGATGGTGTGGGGCGCAAAGGATCGCCAAGGTCCTTGCCCGACCCGGAGGCTCCCGGTCCCGCGCAGCACGTAGTGGACGGTGATCGCCTCGAACGGGCTAAAGCCCAGGCGCCATCCGCGTTGTATGGTGCAGACGGAGAACGAGCGCAGCCGCACCGCGAGCGTAACGAGAAGGCGGTCGAGAAGGTCGGCTCCCATGGTTGCGGAGTATGCGTCACTGCTGGCGAAAGCCCCAACGATTTCGAGCAGTTGGAGCAGCGAAGCTGACACGCTGCTCTCGACCCAATGCGGACGCTTACGCGGGCTTGTCACTACTCCCCACAGCGGACACAGCTCTACCCCTACGCGGGGTGATCGCGACCGCACCCGCCGTCCGAGGTGTTGCGAACGATAGATCGCGGTGTTGCGGGCTAGGATGGTGCACCTTCGAGACACGCCCTTCCGAACGCATCCGCTCCGCCGCCTCGTTCCAGGTTGGAATGTCTTCTGCCTCTTGGGTCCAGTGAACGACGCTGGCTTCATCACACCAATCCAGGAGTTTCGGCATCGCTTTGCGATGAGCGCCGCTGATCATGTAGCGGCGCATGTCGGATTGGTCGGTCCAAAGGGTCAGCGTCCAAAACGTTCGCTTTCGATCTGCCAGGAGAGATCCACCGATGAGGCCAGGGGCTGCCTTCGTTTGAGACAAGGATCGCAGGGTATCGACCACGAAGGGCGGCATGAAGCGCCACGAGCGGATGCGAAGCCGTGTGATGCTGACGAACGCCATGAGAATGCTTCCTGCGAACCAAGCCGAGCGATGCCATAATCTAGGAATGGCGAGTTCGGCGCTTGCTACCCTCAAGGCAGCCGGACCGCTTTCCACCCCAAGCCGTTGTTCCACCTTCGCTCCATGCCGTGGGACCTTAGGATCCCCACGAGGTCATGCCTCGCCCCAGATCGCGCGGACCCGCGCCACAGCTGGGCGCGCGGTCATCCGCTCGTAGTGTCCGGCAAGGTTGGGCGGGAGTGGGATGCCTTGCTGCGGCGCCCAGCGTGTCGCGTAGAACAGTGCGGTGTCGCCGATCGTGAACGCATCGCCCGCCACGTAGGCGCGCCCTGCCATCTGCTGATCGAGGATGATTAAAGCCGCGTCGATGATCGAGCGGCCCTGCTCCTTAACCGAAGCCTGCCCAAGCTTGAGCGTCTGGTGCAGCGCGTCCTGCGGCTCGTAGTTCTCTGTCTTGAACAGGCGCCCGAACCCCTGCAGGTGCAGCGTGCCGACAGCGTAGTCCATCACCTCGATGCCCCGGCGCTCAGCCTCGGGGTCAGCGGGGATCAGCCCTTTATCGGGGTTCGTGCGGGCCAGCCACGTGGCGATGGCTCCATATTCGGTCATCACTGTCCCGTCGTCGCGGACGAGGGTGGGGACCTTGCCCTTCGGGTTGATCGCCTTGAACAGTTCCTGCTCGGCCTCGCCGCCGGCCACATCCATCTTTACGCTCTCGTAGGGGGTGCCGATCTCCTCCAGCAGAATGTGGATACCGATCGCGCAGGTATGGGGTCCCCAATAAAATTTCATCGTATCTCCAGTATATTGGATGATTGGGGGCGCGGTCTCGACGGGAGGCTGCCTGTGGCGGGCAATCTGCGTGTCCCGAAGCCGCGCGCGTCGCGCTCGGTCGGGAAAGCGGATGCGTCGCGAGGTGGTTCCCGCACCGACATGGCTGTCTGGTCCCCAACGTGTCGCCCAGCGGCGCCTGGTTCCGGGACGCTGACCTCACGCTCTGGCCGGTCAAAGTATGCGTGAAATCGTCGACTGCTCCAAGCCGCGCGGATGTCTGCTTCCCTGATCCGACGTTCCGAAAGCGGATCAGGAAAATCAACGGAAGCGGTCATTCGGCTTGCGACCCAACGCAGCCACCCCGATAGCCGTCAGCGCTTCTTCGAGCGGTCGTTCATCAGCGCTCCAGCAAATTCAGTTCGGGATCGAAAGCAAACTACCCGTCGAACTCGATCATCGGCCGTGCGCGGGACCGTCCAGGCAGAGGAGGTGGAGACGATCCCATTTTGAGGTAGGCTTACGCCATGCCAAGCCTAACCTACCACCCGTTGCGCGAGGACGTTCTCGCCGGAGGTCGCCTGCACCATCTGAGCCTTCTCACGAGCCAGCGCACGGCCCTCGTCCTGATCGTCTATGGTGTCATCGTGTTCGGGGCCTTCATCTTGTTGGATGCGCCAGCCGATGTAGCGTTCGTGTTTGCGATCGGCGCAAGCCTGTTCCTGATCGTGATGCTAGCGCTGCGGCATCTCGTGGTCCCCTGGCTGATCGTGCGGCGGCAGTTCCGGGAGCAGCGGAGCCTCCACCAGCCCTACACCATCACATGGTCCGAGCGCGGCTACGCGGCTCGCAGCGAGACGATTTCCTCCAACCTGCCATGGGATCACTACGTCCAATGGCGCGAGGATGTCCGCGTCATTCTCCTCTACCAATCGGCAGGGTCGTACCAGTTCGTGCCCAAACACATCCTGTCCACTGATGCACAGGAGTTCATTCGCGCTCGGCTGCGGGCAGTTGGTGTTCGGCAGGCACGTCGGTTCTTCGCTTGAATACGGTCGCGCTTGCCAGACACAGTAGCGACGCGTCTAAGCCCAACTAGCCGGTTGTCTGCTTTGATGCATCCGCCGTCTGGAAGCAGAAGGTCCGAAAACCACCCTACTCGGACATTCATCCTATCGGGTTGCGTGTCGGGTATCCGACCGTTTTCTGTACACCGGCCTACGAGCGCCTGCTGTCGTGCTGTCGGCGCCGCGGTGGAACCAGTCACCGCAAACGCCGGTTCATGGCCTGCTCACCAGTCGGGTTGAGCTCGAATAGCACGTCCTTGGCAATGGTACCGGAGTCGCCATCAGGTCAGCTGGGGTCTTGATGCACGTCGGTCCCGGGCTCCCTCGACTGTGGTTCCGACTTGAGCCCGGATGTGTACGGTGATCGTCGCCGGACTTGAGAGCCGCTTGGGTCGAACGTGCCGGATCCGCTGTCTTCCCCGTATCGGGATGCTGGTACCGGGCTCATGGCGAGCTTTGTGAGATGGTTTGGCCGGTGGATTGTGGCTCCGCCGTCCCCTTCTTTCTCGTCGTAGGTCATCCCGGGCTGAGTGGACGGCTTGCGTTCCCGGCCGTGCCGCGTCTGGCCGGCGGATGCGGGCTCTGGTTGTCAGCACACATCACGCACCTCCGGAGGGCCATTTGCGGCCAGAAATCCGAAAAACGATTATAATGTAGCTACTTAAATTGGCCAGAGGTGGGGCGATCGCCAACTCCAGGTCGACGAACGGACGGGTGATGATCTGAGCGATAATGATGCCAACATGGGGTGATCAGCGACGCGACAACCGTCCGATATGCCCCGCACACGATCTGCCTCGACCCACAGGCATAGGCGCGACAGCCGCGCCGTATACCGGACGCGAGAGACTGTGATGCCGGGAACAGCTCGGCCATAGTCTGGCGCATAGAGTCGGGAGGCGACGCGTACGATGCGGGTCCGACGTGTGCAGATCGTCCGATATGCTCGGAGCAAAATCGGCAGAGCCCAAACACGAAAGGAAGGTAAACCGGAACCAAGTCGATCGACATCCGGGGGACGACCCAACGCACTGTCTGAAGTAGCTTCAGACCTCATACCGTCCGAGGAAGAAGGGAGAGGTGGATCCATCGGGTGATACGGGCTGATTTTTGCCGGTCGCGCCGGACCGGAGATCCGGTGCTCAGTCAATGGGTTGAGGCAGGATGGCGGCACGGGAGTGCCGGTCTTTTTGCCGGTTCGGCTCAATCGGATGGAGCTCCACGGTTGCCCGCACCTTCAGCGGGTGTGGTGTGATGCCCTTCCTGCTACCGTACCACGACCGTCCTCTACCGCCTCTTGCCGGGCCTGACCGTACCCTGCCGTGCCTCCACCAACGTGCCACGTCGCCGTTCAGGCCGAGACCGGATCCGGCGGCGCCGCCACCCATTCGCTGTAGCGTCTGCGCAGTTGAGGAAAGCTGCGGCCACGACGGGCTACGAGGATCCACAGGGTGCCAGTCGTTGCCAGCCAGTTTGCCATAAGCTCGGGGTATCACACCACACGCACTGAAGCGTCTGAGACCCCGTAGGCCTGTCGAGGAACCCGGCTGCGCGGACGGCGTCGATCGAACTGGCCCTGTGGCTTACAGCCGTCGTCCAGTCTGCTCCACGGACCCTTATCCGCAAACGAAAACGGCCGGCCTCGAGACAGGCCCAGCGTCCCTCTTGGAACGATCATCCTTAGAGCGCCTAACAGAACGGCACCCTGAGCGTTGA
>NZ_VRVH01000256.1:0-6475 GCF_008040095.1 Methylobacterium sp. WL6
CCCGTGCGGCCTGCGTGGCGACCGCGACGGGCCTCGCCTGCGACGGGCCGGACGACGCGACGCTAACGAGCCCGGTCGTCGGTCCCGGCGGCCTGTCGAAGGCCGGCACCGGCCGCGTCCTGCTCTCGGCCGCCAACACCTATGCCGGCGGCACCAGCCTCTCGGCCGGCACGCTCGCGACTTCCGCGCCCGGAACGCTCGGCGCGACCGACGGCGCCTTGCTGGTCTCGGGCGGGCGGCTCGACCTCGGCGGCACGGCCCAGGCCGTCGGGCTGGTGCGGCTCACCGGAGGCACCATCGCCGACGGGACGCTGCGCGGCTCGGTCTACGACGTGCAGTCCGGCGGCATCGAGGCCGCACTGACCGGCCCCGGGCCGCTGGTGAAGACCGGCGCCGGCACCGTGACGCTGTCCGGCGCCAACGACTTCTCCGGCGGCACCCGCGTCGATGGCGGCACGCTGCAGCTGACCGGGAGCGGTCGTCTCGGCGCCGCGGACGCGGCCCTCGTGGTCGGGGGCGGAACGCTCGATCTCGGCGGCACCGCCTCCAGCGCCGGCCCGGTGGTGCTCACCGCCGGCACGATCCGCAACGGCACGCTGCGCGGCGCGATCTATGGCCTGCAGAGCGGCACCGTGGACGCGGTGCTGTCGGGCCCCGGGACGCTCGCGAAGAGCGGCGACGGCACCGTCCTGCTGACCCAGGCCAACAGCTACGCCGGAACCACCTCGGTCACCAACGGGACCCTGCGCGCCGGCATCGCGGGCGCCCTCCCCGCGGGCAGCGCGCTCCTCGTCGCCGGTGCCGGGACCTTCGACCTCGCCGGCTACGACCAGAGCGTCGCCGCGCTGAACGGCGATGGCCGAGTCTCGCTCGGCGGAGCCACCCTCACCGCCGGCTCGAACGGCACCGACGCGCTGTTTTCCGGCACGATCGACGGCACCGGCACCATCGTGAAGACCGGCGCCGGCCGCCTCGACCTCACCGGCGACAGCCCGTTCGCCGGCGGCGTGACGGTGGCGGAAGGCCGCCTGCGGGTCGGCGGCGACCTCGGCGCGGCCGATGTCGGCGTCGCCTCCGGCGCGACGATCGAGGGCATCGGCACGCTCGGCGGCCTCAGCGTCCGCAGCGGCGGCCGCGCGGCGCCGGGCTACGACGGGATCGGCACGCTGTCGGCCAACGGCAACGTGCTGTTCGAGGCAGGCTCGATCTTCCAGGTGAAGGCGGATGCGGCCGGCAACAGCGACCGGATCGCGGCGGGCGGCGTCGCGACCCTGCGCGGCGGCCTCGTCGACGTGCAGGCGCAGCCAGGCGCCTACAGCGCCAACACCACCTACACGATCCTCACGGCAGCGGGCGGCGTGCAGGGGCAGTTCGCCGCCGTCACCTCCAACTTCGCCTTCCTGACGCCGTCGCTGACTTACGCGGACGACGCGGTGCAGCTGCACCTGATCCGCAACGACCTCGGCTTCGACACCGCCGGCGCGACGGTGAACGGCGTCGCCGCCGGCCGGCGCGCGCAGTCGCTCGGTGCCGGACAGGCGGTCTACGACGCGGTCGGCCCGCTCTCCACCGCCCAGGCCCGGCAGGCCTTTGACGCGCTCTCGGGCGAGGTCCACGCGAGCGCGGTCACCGCGCTCGTCGAGTCCGGCGGGCTGGTGCGCGAGGCGATCCTCGATCGGATGCGCTGGTCGGACGGCGCCGGCCTCACCTGCACGCCGGCCGCGCCCGGCCTGCCGGCAGAGCGCGCACCGATCGCCCGGGTGCCGCTGAACTCCGTGCCCGAATGCGGCACGGGCCTCGGCCCCGGCGGCCTCGACCAGCGGATCGTCGGCTTGTGGGGCCAGGGCTTCGGCAGCTTCGGGCGCACCGGCTCGGACGGCAACGCCGCCGCCCTCCAGCGCAACACCGGCGGCCTCGTGATCGGCGGCGACGTCGCCGCGAGCGACCTGATCCGCGTCGGCGCCGCCGCCGGCTACACCGACACCGCCCTCGACATCCCGCTGCGCATGTCGAGCGGCAACGTCCAGACCGGGTTCGGGTCGGTCTATGCCGGCATCGGCCTCGGCGCGCTCGACCTGCGGATCGGCGGCCTCTACGGCGTCAGCGACACCGAGACCCGGCGCGACATCGCGTTCGCCGGCTTTCGCGACAGCGCCCGCGCCGCCTACGGCGGCAGCGTCGCGCAGGGCTTCGGCGAGGTCGGCTACCGCATGGACCTCGCCGGCCTGACGCTGGAGCCCTTTGCCGGCGGTGCGGTGATCCGCGTCGGGCAGGACGCCTTTTCCGAGACCGGCGGCGCAGCGGCGCTCACCGGCGCGGCGCGCGACGCCACCGTGTCCACCGCGACCGCGGGCGTGCGGGCCGAGGCGCGGATCGATGGCTTCGTCGGCGGCCTGCCGATGCTGCTGCGCGGCCTCGTCGGGTATCGCGGCGCCTTCGGCGACGTCACCCCGAACGGGCTCCTCGCCTTCAATGCCGGTGGCGTCTCGGCGCTGACCCGCGGCGCGCCGGTCGACCGCAGCGCCATGCTGCTCGAGACCGGGTTGAGCTGGATCGTCCTACCCTCGACCACCGTCGGCCTGTCCTATGCCGGGCAGATCGGCGCCCGCGCCCAGGACCACGGCGCCAAGGGCAACCTGACCTACCGCTTCTGACGCCGCCACCACGCGACGAGGGCGGCCCAGGTCCTCTCGATCCAGCGGGCGGCCTTCTCCAGCGGCACCTTCAGCCAGGGCACGTCCTGCGCCAGAAGCGCGAGGCCGAGCGGCAGCATCCACAGGCCGAGCACCGGCAGGATCGAGAAGATCCCGCCGAGGATGAGCAGCAGCGCGGCCCCCACCCGCAGCCACAGGCGCGACGGCTCGCGCAGCCAGCCGACGGCGCGCTGCAGCGGCGCGGGCAGCTTTTGGGAGAGGTGCGCGACGCGCTGGTCCCAATCGTCGGGTGTCGGGTTCATCCTCCAGGAACGCACCAGCGACGAAAACGTCGCCGGATTTTCTCGGTCCCGGTGTGCGGACGGGGCAGCGTCGGGCGCCGCTCAGTAGCCCAGCGTCAAGCCGGTGTTCCGGCGCGGGTCGTTCGCCCCGTAGAACCGGTTCGCCCCGACCGCCTTGCCGCCGAGCACCGGCGCGCCGATCAGGATCGCGGCGAGGTGGTTGGCTGGCTGCGGCCCGGCGAAATGGTGGCCCATGCCCTCAAGGATCCTGCGGGTGTCGGGCGAGAGCGCGAACCGCTCGACGTTGGTGACGTCGGGCAGCCACTGGTTGTGGATGCGGGGCGCGTCGGCCGCCTCCTGCACGTTCATGCCGTAATCGACGACGTTCAGGATGCTGTGCAGCACCACGGTGAGGATGCGGCTGCCGCCCGGCGTGCCGGTGACGAGGACGGGCTTGCCGTCCTTGGTCACGATGGTCGGGCTCATCGAGCTCAGCGGCGTCTTGCCCGGCGCGATGGCGTTGGCCTCGCCCTGCACCAACCCGTAGATGTTCGGGACCCCGACCTTGGCGGTGAAGTCGTCCATCTCGTCGTTGAGCAGCACGCCGGTGCCGGGCACGGTGATGCGCGCGCCGAACCAATCGTTCAAGGTGTAGGTCACCGAGACCGCGTTGCCGGCGCCGTCGACGATGGAATAATGCGTCGTGTTGCTGCCCTCGTGCGGCGGCACCCCCGGCTTGAGCCGGCTCGACACGCCGGCCTTGCCCGGATCGATCGCGCTCCGGATGGTCGCCGCGTAGGCCTTGTCGGTCAGGCGCGCGGTCGGGTTGTCGACGAAGTCGGGATCGCCCAGGTAGCTGTTGCGGTCGACGTAGGCGTGCCGCATCGCCTCGATCTCGTAGTGGATCGCCTGCGCCGAACCCCAGCCGAGATCGCCGAGGGGGTAGCCTTCGAGGATGTTCAGCATCTCGCAGATGACGACGCCGCCGGAGCTCGGCGGCGGGGCCGAGATCACGCGGTAGCCGCGATAGTCGCACTCGACCGGCTTCAGCTCGCGGGTGCGGTAGCGGTCGAGGTCGGCCTGGACGATCAGGCCCTTGCCGGCCTGGCTGGACGCGACGATCGCGCTGCCGACCGGGCCGCCGTAGAAGCCGGCCACGCCGTGCTCGGCGATCGTCCGGAGCGTTCCCGCAAGATCCTTCTGCACGACCGTCCGGCCGGCCCGGAACGGCGCATCGCCGTCGACGAAGATCGCGGCGGAGGCCGGATCCCTGCGCAGGTCCGGGGTGGCGATGGCGAACATGTCGGCATCGCCCTGCTCGAGGACGAAACCGCCCTCGGCGTAGGCGATGGCCGGGGCGATCAGCTCGGCGCGGGCCATCGTCCCGTAGGTCTCGCGCGCCGTCTCCAGGCCGGAGACGGTGCCCGGCACCGCCACGGCGAGGGGGCCGCTGACGCTTAGGCCCTTGATGACGTTCCCGTCCCTGTCGAGGTACATGTCGCGGGTCGCGGCCAAGGGCGCCTTCTCGCGAAAATCGAGGAAGGTCCGGCGCCCGTCGGCGAGCTGGACGGTCATGAAGCCGCCGCCGCCGAGGTTGCCCGCGGCCGGGTAGACCACCGCCAGCGCGTAGCCGACGGCCACCGCCGCATCGACGGCATTGCCGCCGCGCTTCAGCACGTCGACGCCGACCTGGGTCGCGAGGTGCTGCGCGGTCACGACCATGCCGTGCTCGGCCACCGCGGGCGCGATCGAGGCCGCTCGGGCCGGCATCGCGAGGGCGAGGATCGCGAGCATCGCCGCGACGGCCCGGGCCGGCCTGCGGTGCGACCCAGCCGTCCGCGTCGGGCCAGGGCTGCCGTCCGTTCGATCCAGGCGCATCGTCGCTCCGAGGAAAGTTGGTGAGGCCGCGCTCGCGGCCCGGGCGGTGGAATGGGCCGCCAAGGTCGGCGCCGCGTCAAGCGGCGCCGGGCGAAAATCGCGAAGGGCCGCCTCCCGCCCCGCAAGCCGCGTTCCGTGCCCGATCGCGGCGTGCGCCGACGGCGAAAAGCCCCGCCGGCTGGCCTCGGCCCCGGCCCTGCTGTTAAGAGGCCCCTCGACGGGCGGCCCGAAAGAGGCTCGGCCCGACGGAGGAACGATGCCTCGCTTTATTCTCCCCATCGCCGGAGCCGTGCTGATCGCCATGACCGCTGCCGCCAACGCCGACTACACCACCCTGCCCTCCGGCCTGAAGTATCAGGACGAAGTCGTCGGCACCGGGCCCGAGCCGAAGGCCGGCCAGAAGGTGACCGTGCAGTACACCGGCTGGCTCGACGACGCCGGCAAGAAGGGCAAGAAGTTCGATTCCTCGCGGGATCGCAACCAGCCCTTCACCTTCACCCTCGGCGCCGGCCAGGTCATCCAGGGCTGGGACCTCGGCGTCGCCACGATGAAGCAGGGCGGCAAGCGCACCCTGGTGATCCCGGCCGAGCTCGGCTACGGCGCCCGCGGCGCCGGCGGCATCATCCCGCCCGGCGCGACGCTGATCTTCGACGTCGAGCTTCTCGGCGCGAAGTAACGAGGACGGCTGCGCGAACGCGGGAGTTCGAGACGATGCTGTTCGCGCAGCTTCCCGACGACCTGTTCCGGCCGCTGGCCTCGCCGAGCCGGGCCTTCAACGCCGCGCTGCTGCTGCACCTGCACCGCAAGGTGATGGGCACCAGCCCCGACCCGGTGCGCAAGGCGGAGCTGCTGGCCGCCATCGGCGACTTCTCCGCCGACTGGGCGCTCGACCAGCAATCCGACGACGAGCCGGTGCCGGTCGATCCGATCGAGCGGCGCTCGGCGCTGTTCCGGCGCTTTCTCGAGACCGGCTGGCTGATCGAGCGGCGCGAGCGCTACGTGCCGGTGGTCGATTTCGACCCCGAGGCGCGGCTGCTGCTCGAGGAGCTGTCGCGGATGGAGCGCGGCGAGACCCGCTCCTACGGTGCCGCGATCCTCGACGTGCTCGGCAGCCTGGAGAGCGCGATCGCCAACCCGGCCGACCGCTCCGAGGCGCTCGGCAACGCGGCCCGCGCGGCGCAGGCCTTCCTCGGGCACGTCCGCGGGCTGGCCGGCGCGATGCGCAAGATCGAGGAGCGCATTCTGCACGAGGAGGATATGCGCGCCGCCTTCCGCCTCTACTTCGAGGACTTCGTCGAGCGCCACCTGATCAGCGACTACCGGACGCTGCACACGCGCTACAACCCGTTCCGCTTCCGCTCGGCGATCGTGCGCGAGGCGGGCCGCGCGCTGCGCGACCCGCTGCTGATCCGCGCGCTCGCCGAGGCGATCCTGCGCGAGGGAAGGGCGGCGGAACTCCGCGTCGCCGAGCGCGGCGTGCGCGCCGACCTCACCCAGATCCTGTCGATCTTCGAAGGGCTCGACCGGCACCTCGACGCCGTCGACGACGTGGTCGCGCGGATGGAGCGCCGGATCGCGGCCGCCGTCCGCTACATGGACCGGCCGGATTCGGCCGGGATCGAGCGCACGGCGGCGGCCCTGCGCGCGGTCGGCGCCGTGCGC
>NZ_VRVH01000257.1:0-6434 GCF_008040095.1 Methylobacterium sp. WL6
CTCCGGGCAGCGCACCGCGGCGGCGCTGGCGCTGGTCGTCGGCGCGGCGATCCTGCGCGAGGGCGCGGAGCTGGTGCTGTTCCTCTACGGCCTCGTCGCCTCGGGGGCGTCGGGGGCCGACCTGCAGGCCGGGGCGCTCGCCGGCGTCGGCGCAGGCGCCCTGCTCTCGGGCATCAGCTATTTCGGCCTCGCCGCGATCCCGAGCCGCTACGTGTTCTCGGTGACGAGCGCGCTGATCATCTTCCTCGCCGCCGGCCTCGCGGCGCAGGCGGCGCAGTTCCTCTCGAACGCCGGCATCGTCACCGGGCTCGACCAGATCCTGTGGAACTCGTCCGGCCTGATCCCGGAGAACGGCTGGCCGGGCCGCGTGCTGCACGCGCTCGTCGGCTACACCGACCGCCCGACCGCGCTCCAGGGCATCGTCTACGTCGGCACGATCCTGGTGATGGTCGGGCTGATGCAGGTGACCGCCTCGAGCAAGCACCGGGCCCTGCGCACCGCCTGAGCGCCTCGGCCGGCACGCAACCCCGGCAACGAAAAGCCCGCCGCGATCGGATCGCGGCGGGCTTTTCTCGTCGCGTCCGCTCCCCGTACGGGGAGGCGCGGACTACTCGGCGGCGGCCGGCGCGGCCTTCGCCTTGCCCTTGTTCTTGTCGGTGCGCTCGGCGATGCGGGCGGACTTACCGCGGCGGTCGCGCAGGTAGTACAGCTTGGCCCGGCGCACCTTGCCGCGGCGCACCACCTTGATCGAATCGATCAGCGGGCCGTGGACCGGGAACAGGCGCTCGACGCCCTCGCCGTAGGAGATCTTGCGGACGGTGAAGCTCTCGTTGAGGCCGCCGCCGGAGCGCGCGATCACCACGCCCTCGTAGGCCTGGACACGGGTGCGCTCGCCTTCCTTGACCTTGACGTTCACGATCACCGTGTCGCCGGGCTGGAAGTCGGGGATGGTCTTGTTCAGTCGAGCGACTTCTTCCTGCTCGAGCTGCTGGATGATGTTCATGAATAGCTCCGGCCGTCGCGCCGCGCTGCCCCGGATGGGCTTGCGGGCGTCAGGATTTCGGCATCCTGTTTTGAGTTGGCGCCGCGATACACCAAGCCCACGCGCTTGTCGATTGCCGGCCGCGCCCGTCGATTGCCGGCGGCGATTGCCCATTGCCGGCGGGGCCCGTCGATTGCCCGCGCCGGTTGAGAAAATCCGGTCCGCGGTCCACATGGAGGATGGCGCGAGACGCGCCGTTCCCGGCCGGCCTTGAACCGGCGCAGCGGACGAGGATCCTGTCAGACATGTTCATCCAGACCGAAGCGACCCCGAACCCCGCCACCCTGAAGTTCCTGCCCGGCCGGGTGGTGCTGCAGGAGGGCACCTTCGAGGCCAAGGACGCGGACGGCGCCGCCCGCTCGCCCCTGGCGCAGCGCCTGTTCGACGTGCCCGGCGTCGCCGGCGTGTATTTCGGCCACGACTTCATCTCGGTGACCAAGGCCGACGGCGTCGACGAGTGGCCGCAGGTCAAGCCAGCCCTTCTGGGCGCGATCATGGAGCACTTCCAGTCCGGCGCGCCGGTGATGGCGGAAGGCTCCGCGCAGGCCGACGACGACGCCGAGGAATTCTACGACGCCGCCGACCACGACACCGTGGTGACGATCAAGGACCTGCTCGAGACCCGCGTGCGCCCGGCGGTGGCGGGCGACGGCGGCGACATCACCTTCCGCGGCTACAAGGAAGGCGTCGTCTACCTGGAGATGAAGGGCGCCTGCTCCGGCTGCCCGTCCTCGACCGCGACGCTCCGGCACGGCGTGCAGAACCTGTTCAAGCACTTCCTGCCCGAGATCCGGGAAGTCCAGGCGGTCTGAGACCGGCGCTTCGAAATCGCGGCGCTTCGGGTGCGCGCCCAGCCGGCACCCGAAGCGCCTTTGCAACACCTTCTCCCGAACCGCGCGCCGACGGCCGCCCCGCACTGACGGGCGCGGCCGTTTTGGCTTAGGCTCGCGGCTTCCTTCAGAGGGCGGACGGGAGCGAAGCCCCGGCGAACGGGAGTGGGCGTGCATATCCTGGCCATCGACACGGCACTCGAGCTCTGCTCGGCCTGCGTCGCGACCGAGGCGGCCGACGGGTCCGTCGATCTGCTCGCGCAGGAATCCATGACGCTCGCCCGCGGCCACGCCGAGGCGCTGCTGCCGCTGGTCGAGCGGGTGATGGCCCGGTTCGAGGCCGGGTTCGAGGGCCTGTCCCGCGTCGCCGTCACCGTCGGCCCCGGCAGCTACACCGGCCTGCGCGTCGGCCTGTCGGCGGCCCGCGCCGTCGGCCTCGCCGCCGGCATTCCCGTGGTCGGGGTCACCACCCTCTCGGCGCTGCTGGCGCCGCAGCTGGCGCTGAACGGCGACGGCCTGATCGCCGCCGCGATCGATGCCCGCCACGGTGCGGTCTACCTCCAGGCGATGAGCGCGGGCGACGGCATCGTCGTGCCGCCGACGCACCTGCGCCTCGAGGAGGCCGCCGACCGGCTCGGGGCCGGCCCCGTCACCCTCGTCGGCTCCGGTGCCGCCCTCCTGGCGGCCGTGCTCCGGGCCCGCGGGATCGCGGTCGACGTCGCGGGCGCCGGCGGGCCCGACATCGCCTGGGTCGCCTCGCTCGGCCTGGTCGCCGACCCGGCCCAGGCCCTGCCCCGGCCGATGTACCTGCGCGGGGCCGACGCCCAGCCGCAGGACCACGCGCGGATCGCCCGCCGATGATACGCAAGCCTCATCGCTCGGACCGTTCCAGCGGCCTTCGGCCGCCGGCAAGCGCGAAGGCGCGCCGCCGATGCGGCGGATCGCCCGCGATGCGGCGGCATCGAGGGCCACAGGCATGAGCCGCCCGGTCTCGCCCTTCTGGCCGCTGGAATGGTGGCTCGCCTGGTGGGAGGCCTGGGGCCCCGAGCCCTACGTCGCGCCCTTGCGCGAGGCCGACCAGGCGCGCACGCTCGCCCGGCTCCACGCCACCGCCTTCGCGCGGCCCTGGGACGCGCACGAGTTCGAGCGGATGCTGTGCGAGCGCGCGACGCAGGGGCACGCCCTGTGGCGGGCCGGCGCGATGCAGGGCTTCATCCTGTCCCGCAAGGTCGCCGACGAGGCCGAGATCCTCACCGTCGTGCTGGCGCCCTCCGCCCGCGGCGGCGGCCTGAGCCATCGGCTGCTGCGCGAGCATCTCGGGCACCTGGCGCTGATCGGCGTCGCGCAGGTCCACCTGGAGGTCGACGAGGGCAATGCGCCCGCGCTCAAGCTCTACGCCCGGCACGGGTTCACCCGGGTGGGCACGCGGACCGGCTACTACGCGCAGGCCGACGGCAGCCGCGCGACCGCGCTCACCATGCGCGCCGACCTGACGTGAGCGCCCGGTGACGCGCGTCGGGGTGGCCCTGCGCCTGGTCGTCTGCGCGCTGGCCTTCGCGCTGCTCGCCGGTCCGCACTGGCTGGCCCTTCGCTTCGGCGAGCGCCGCGGATGGGGCCTCGCGCCGGCGCTGTTCCACCGGGTGTTCCTGGCCCTGTTCTCGGTGCGCGTGACGCAGAGCGGCACCCCGCCCCGCCCCGGCGAGGCCGCGCTGGTGCTCGCCAACCACGTCTCCTGGCTCGACATCATCGCCGTCGGCTCGCTGCGGCCGCTCTCCTTCGTGGCGAAGTCCGAGATCGCCGGCTGGCCGGTGATCGGCACGCTCGCCGCCCTCCAGCGCACGGTGTTCATCGACCGGGCGCGGCGCGGCGCGACCGCGACCGTCAACGCCGCGATCGGCGACCGGCTGGCGCGGGGCGAGCTCGTGGTGCTGTTCGCCGAGGGCACCACCGGCGACGGCACCCGCCTGCTGCCGTTCCGCTCCTCGCTCGTCGGCGCGGCGCGGGCCGCGATCCAGGCGCGAGGGGCCGACGGCGGCCTCGACCGCATCCGCCTGCAGCCCCTGGCGATCACCTATCCGCGCCGCAACGGCCTGCCCGTGGGCCGGGCCGAGCGCCCCGAGATCGCGTGGTACGGCGACATGGACCTCGCCCCCCATCTCGCCCTGTTCTTCGAGCGCGGGCCGATCGACGTCCACGTGGTCTGGGGCCAGCCGATCGCCTTCGAGGCCGGCACCGACCGCAAGGCCGTCACGGCCCAGGCGGAGGCCGCCGTCCGCGCCGCGATGAAGGGCACGGGGGCGATGCAGGGCCACGCGGGGGTGCCGGGCCACGCGCCCGCCCGGCCGCTGCCGGGCCTCACGGACGGCACGGCGGCGGCCTGAATCCCGTCAGGCCGGTTCGGGCGCGTGCGGCACGGTCGCCGTCAGCCGCAGGTTCATCGCCCTCAGGACGCGCACCGTCGTATCGAGGCTCGGATTGCCCTCCTCGGAGAGGGCCTTGTACAGGCTCTCGCGCGACAGGCCGGAGGTGCGGGCGATCCGCGTCATGCCGCGGGCGCGGGCGGCGACGCCGAGCGCGTGGCGGAAGAGCGCCGTGTCTCCTTCCTCGAAGGCCGCGGTGAGGTATTCCGCCAGCGCCTCGTCGGTCTCGAGATAGTCTGCCGAATCGTAGGGCTGCGTCTCAGTCATCCGCCGTCTCCATCCTTCAGATCTGCGGCCAGCGCCCTGGCCCGCACGATATCCCGTTGCTGGCTGCCCTTGTCTCCGCCGCAGAGCAGAACGATCAGGGCTTTGCCGCGACGGATGAAGTACAGTCGGTAGCCAGGTCCGTAATCGATGCGCATCTCGCTCACCCCGGAGCCGACCGGCTTCGCGTCGCCGGCATTGCCCAGAACGAGACGGTCGATCCGGATCGCGATCCGCGCCTTGGCACGCGGATCCCGCAAGGCGCCGAGCCAAGCATCGAAATCAGCCGTGCGTCGGACCGGAATCCTAAATGTTCGTATTCTATAGGATACGGACTGGCAAGCGCTCGGACCGGGTCGCGACGGCGGGCCGGATCTATGATAGAGGCGTGCCGCCTCGGCCGCAGAGATGTTCGCGCGCCGTATCCCAAGGAACCCGGGACCCGACGCGGTGTCGAAAAAAGCCTTCGTCAAATCCTACGGCTGCCAGATGAACGCCTACGACGCCGCCCGCATGGCGGACGTCCTGGCCGAGCAGGGGTTCTCCGCCACCGACGCCGTCGAGGAGGCGGACGTGGTGGTGCTCAACACCTGCCACATCCGCGAGAAGGCGGCCGAGAAGGTCTATTCCGAGCTCGGCCGGCTGCGCGTGCTCAAGGACGCGCGGAAGCTCGAAGGCCGCGACACCCGCATCGTCGTCGCCGGCTGCGTCGCGCAGGCGGAGGGCTCCGAGATCCTGCACCGCGCGCCCGTGGTGGACGTGGTCGTCGGGCCGCAGAGCTACCATCGGCTGCCGGACCTGCTCGCCCGCTCGCATGCCAGGCGCGTGGTCGACACCGAATTCCCCGTCGAGGACAAGTTCGACCACCTGCCGGCGCGCCGCACCGCGGGCGTCTCCGCCTTCCTCACGGTGCAGGAGGGCTGCGACAAGTTCTGCGCGTTCTGCGTGGTGCCCTACACCCGCGGCGCCGAGGTCTCGCGTTCCGTCGCCGCCGTCGTCGCGGAGGCGGAGAAGCTCGCCGCCGGCGGGGTCCGCGAGATCGGCCTCGTCGGCCAGAACGTGAACGCCTATCACGGGCTCGGGGCCGACGGCGGCGCGGCGACGCTGGCCGACCTGATCCGCGCGGTGGCGCGCGTGCCGGGCATCGCGCGGATCCGCTACACCACGAGCCACCCCAACGACATGGGCGACGACCTGATCGCGGCCCATGCCGAGATCCCGGCGCTGATGCCCTACCTGCACCTTCCGGTGCAGTCGGGCTCCGACCGGATCCTGTCCGCGATGAACCGGCGCCACACCGGCGACGCCTACCGGCGGATCATCGACCGCGTCCGCAGGGCCCGCCCCGACATCGCCCTGTCCTCGGACTTCATCGTCGGCTTTCCCGGCGAGACCGACGCCGAGTTCGCCGACACGATGCGGCTCGTCTCCGACATCGGGTTCGAGAGCGCCTATTCCTTCAAGTACAGCCCGCGCCCCGGCACGCCGGCCGCCGAGCGCAGAGACGCGGTCCCGGAGGACGTGATGACCGGCCGCCTGCACGCGCTGCAGGCGCTGCTCGACGCGCAGCGCCACGCGTTCCAGCGCGCGGCGGTGGGGCAGGTGGTCGAGGTCCTGGTCGAGAAGGCCGGCCGCAGGCCCGGCCAGGTCGCGGGCAAGACGCCGCACCTGCTCGCCGTTCAGTTCGACGCCCCCACCTCCCGTATCGGGCAGGTCGTGCCCGTGCGCATCGTCGAGGCGGGGACCAACAGCCTGTTCGGCGCGGCGATCGAGGCCGCGGCGGCCGCGTAGGGCGGCGGGCCGGGCGATGAAGGGAGTGTTCGTGGCGTCATTCGACGGAACGGCCGGGCGCAGCGGCCCCTTGCGCGGGCGCGGGCC
>NZ_VRVH01000258.1:0-6430 GCF_008040095.1 Methylobacterium sp. WL6
TTTCTCCTCCGGCCCCTGCGCCAAGCGCCCCGGCTGGACCCCGGCGGCCCTGGCCGACGCGCCGCTCGGCCGCTCGCATCGCTCGGTCGCCGGCAGGGCCAAGCTCCGCCGGGCGATCGACCTGACCCGCGACGTGCTGCGCGTGCCGGCCGACTACCGCATCGGCATCGTCCCGGCCTCCGACACCGGCGCCGTCGAGATGGCGATGTGGTCGATGCTCGGGCCGCGGACCGTGGAGGTGGCGGCCTGGGAGGCGTTCGGCTCGGAGTGGGTCACCGACGCGTTGAGGCAGCTCAAGATCAGCCCGCGCATCCACCAGACGCCCTACGGCGTGCTGCCCGACCTGTCGGCGATCGACACGAAGCACAACGACGTGGTCTTCACCTGGAACGGCACCGCCGCCGGGGTGAAGGTGCCGAACGGCGACTGGATCGCCGCCGACCGCGAGGGGCTGACGATCTGCGACGCGACCTCGGCCGCCTTCGCCCAGGCGCTCGACTGGGACAAGCTCGATGTGGTGACCTTCTCCTGGCAGAAGGTGATGGGCGGCGAGGCGGCGCACGGCATGCTGGTGCTCTCGCCCCGCGCCGTCGCCCGCCTCGAGAGCCACGTCCCGGCCTGGCCGCTGCCGAAGGTGTTCCGCCTGACCAAGGGCGGAAAGCTGATCGAGGGGATCTTCTCCGGCGACACCATCAACACGCCCTCCATGCTCGCGGTCGAGGACTACCTCGACACGCTGGCCTGGGCGCAGGACCTCGGCGGGCTCGACGCCCTGCATGCGCGGGCGGACGGCAACGCGCGGGTGATCCACGACTGGGTCGCGCGCACGCCCTGGATCGCCAACCTCGCGGTCGACCCGGCGACGTATTCCAACACCGGCGTGTGCCTCGTCATCGCCGATGCCGACGTGCTGGCGCTGGGCGACGCGGTGGTGGAGCGCGTGGCCAAGGGCATCGTCGAGACCCTGGAGCGCGAGGGCGTGGCCCTCGACATCGGCGCCTACCGCGACGCGCCGCCCGGCCTGCGCATCTGGTGCGGCGGCACGGTGGAGCGGAGCGACCTCGAGGCGCTGACGCCCTGGCTCGACTGGGCCTTCGCCCGGGAGAAGGCGGCCCTGACGCAGGCGGCGTAGGAACGCGGCCCGCGCGCCACCCGGCAGCGCGCCAACGAAAACGGGCGGCCCGATCGGGCCGCCCGTTTTCGTTGGCGTGGTAAATGCGGGACCGTGAGGACGGCCCCGCAGGGCGCCGGGATCAGAAGGTGATGCCGGTCTCGACCATGTAGCGGTCCTGCGAGGTGCGGTTGCCGGTGCGGCCGAAGCCGGTGCCGAGGGTGCCGGCCGCCAAGCTGCCGCGGGTGATGTCGTAGAGCTCGACCCGCGAGTACTCGCCGCGGAGGAAGTACTGGCCGAAGGTGAAGGTCGGCGTGACGGTGAAGGAGAGCGCCTCGCTGCCGGCGCCGTAGAGGACGGAGGTGTCGGGGAACAGGCTCAAGCGGTTTCCGCTCTGGGCGATGTACTCGAAGCGGCCGGCCAGGGCGAAGTTGTCGGTGAAGGCGTAGCTCGCGAGGATCGCGCCGCCGAAGGTCTCGGCGCCGTTGAGCCCGAGGGCGGCGTTGCGCTCGACGTTGGTGTACTGGATGTAGGGCGTCACGATCCAGGGGCCGGCCGAGTAGGTGTAGTTCAGGCTGATGATGCTGCTGTTCTGCAGCGACAGGGGCGTGGCATACTGGAAGCGCAGGCTCTGCAGGCCGGAATTGAAGCTGCTGAAGTGCGTGCCGCCGTTGATGCCGATCGTGTTGGCGTCGTCGATCTTGTAGGTGATCAGGCCGGTGATCCAGTTGAGCTCACCCGAGAAGAACCCGTCGGTCGCCGCCAGCGAGGCCGCCCACGGGCCGCTGGCGTAGTTCACCTGGACGCCCTGGTTGATCACGTTCTCCTGGTTAAACAGCAGGCCGCGGGAGATGTTCAGGTTCTGGAAGGTGAACGGCAGCTCCGAGCCGATGTTGGTCGGCATGCGGCCGCCCTGGAGCGACCACTCGTCGTTGATCTGGTACTTGCCGAACGCGATCGAGACCGGGGTGAAGAGCAGATCGGTCTGATCGAAGGCGCTGTAGATCGGCGCGCCGAGGCCGGGGATCGTGTAGGCGCCGACCGCGACGTAGAACTGGAACGGGCCGTCGGCCTTCTGGATGAAGCCCTGCAGGTTCGAGAAGTCGACGCGGCCGGCGCGGTCGGCGGGAACGCCGGGCGGCGTGACCGCGGTGTTGAACGGGTTGGTCTGCGTGTAGGCGTAGCCGGTCACCGCGCCGCCGACGTAGATCTCGCCGATGCCGCCGATGGTGAAGCAGCTCGGGTTCGGGTTCTGCTTGATGACGCCGCCGTAGGCCGGGAAGGTGATCGCGACCTTGCAGGCCTCGGGGACCGGGGGCGGAGCGGGCTTGGCCGACAGGTCGGCGGCCGACACCTGTCCGACGCAGAGCAGCGTGGCGATCGACGCCGTAGCGCCCTGGAGGAACAGCTTCAAGGTCATAGTCCGAGCCCCGTTTGTTTTTTGCTGCGGCCAAGGTGCCGAAAGTTCCCACCCTCCGCAAAAACAACTTTCGGGCAATTGCCTACGAAACGGGCAATCGCGGCCGCAGCTGCCCCAAGCTCAAGATGTGTTGCCGTCGCACCACAACCAGTCGGCCCATCCGGCGCGGATCATCCGGAATTCCGTGCGTCTTCGTTAACGGATCGTTACCAAGCGCCGCCGGACCGGGCCTGATCGACTGCATCGGCGAATCGCTCGACGATCGAGGACTGATCCTGGACTTGGTCGCGAGCCTCGGGACACGTTGCACGCATCGGCTTGGTTCGAGACGCCCCCGGACGAAGGACCGGATCCCCCGACCGCTGCCCCGCGACCGCCTCGGGGATGGCCTCGACGAAAGAAGCCCCGGTGCAGGGCACCGGGGCTTCGCAGGCGTCACGGGGACGTCGATGGATCAGTAGTTGTAGGCGCGCTCGCCGTGATCGGCGATGTCGAGGCCCTCGCGCTCCTCGTCCTGGGTCACGCGCAGGCCGATCGTCAGGTCGACGAGCTTGTACAGGATCGCCGAGCCGATGCCCGACCACAGCAGGGTGAGGCCGACGGCCTCGGCCTGGATGATGAACTGGCTCATCATGTCGTAGGTGCCGAGAACCATCTCGCCGGGCTTGGTCGCGTAGTCGGGGATGCCGACGCCGCCGAGCTTCGGATCCACCAGGATGCCCGTCGCCAGGGCGCCGAGGATGCCGCCGATGCAGTGGACGCCGAACACGTCGAGCGAGTCGTCGTAGCCGATCGCGTTCTTCACGGTGGAGCACATCACGAAGCAGACGCCGCCGGCGACGAGGCCGAGGACGATCGAGCCCATCGGGCCGGCGAAGCCCGAGGCCGGGGTGACGGCGACGAGGCCGGCGATGGCGCCGGAGACCATGCCGAGCAGCGACGGCTTGCCCTTCATCGCCCACTCCACGAACAGCCAGGAGACCGCCGCCGCCGCGGTCGCGACGAAGGTGTTGATCATGGCGAGCGCCGTGGTGCCGTTCGACTCGAGGTTGGAGCCGGCGTTGAAGCCGAACCAGCCGACCCAGAGCAGCGAGGCGCCGATCATGGTCATGGTCAGCGAGTGCGGGGCGAGCAGGTCACGGCCGTAGCCAATGCGCTTGCCGAGCATCAGGCAGCCGACGAAGCCGGCGATGCCCGCGTTGATGTGCACGACGGTGCCGCCGGCGAAGTCGAGGGCGCCCTTCTTGAACAGGAAGCCCGCATCGGCGTTGACGGCGTCGAGCGCGTCCTGCGCGGTCTTCTTGGCCGCGTCGTCGGTCGCCATGGCGAGCGCCTTGGCGGCGTTGCCGACCGCGTCCGGGCCGCCCCAGTACCAGACCATGTGCGCCATCGGGAAGTAGATCAGCGTCACCCAGAGGATGGTGAACACCACGAGCGCCGAGAACTTCATCCGCTCGGCGAAGGCGCCGACGATGAGGGCCGGGGTGATCATCGCGAACGTCATCTGGAAGCAGATGTAGACGTATTCCGGGATGACGACGCCGTTGGAGAAGGTGGCGACGGTCGAGTTCGGGTCGACGCCCTTCAGGAACGCCTTCGAGAAGCCGCCGACGAAGTCGTTGATGGTGCCGCCGTTGGTGAAGGCGAGGCTGTAGCCGTAGAACACCCACAGCAGGCAGACGATCGAGACGATCGCGAAGACCTGGGTCAGGACGGAGAGCATGTTCTTGGTGCGCACGAGGCCGCCGTAGAACAGCGCCAGGCCCGGCACGCTCATCATCAGCACGAGGGCCGACGAGATCAGCATCCAGGAGGTGTCGCCCTTGTTGGGCACCAGGGCGACGGGCGCGGGCGCCGAGGCCGCTTCCGGCACCGGCGTCTGCGCGAGGGACGGCTCGACGAGGACCAGGGCGAGCGCGGCCCCTCCCAGTCCGAGCGCGAGGGCGTTGCGAAGTTTCATGGACACGAGACTCCCGGGTCGCGGTGCTGTCAGGATTGTTGCGAGGCAGAAATGGGTGGTGAGGGCGGCGGCCCTCGCGGGCCGGCTCAGAGCGCGTCGGCGTCGGTCTCGCCGGTGCGGATCCGGACGGCCTTCTCCAGCGGCATGACGAAGATCTTGCCGTCGCCGATCTGGCCGGTGCGGGCGGCGCCCGCGATGGCGTCGATCACCGTGCTGGTCAGGTCGGCGGCGACCGCGACCTCGATCTTCAGCTTGGGCAGGAAGCTCACGGCGTATTCCGCGCCGCGGTAGATCTCGGTGTGGCCCTTCTGGCGGCCGTAGCCCTTGACCTCGGTCACCGTCAGGCCGTGCACGCCGATGCCGGTCAGTGCGTCGCGCACCTCCTCCAGCTTGAACGGCTTGATGATGGCCATCACGATCTTCATGCTTGGCGCCCCCTGCGTGGGTTGGGAACCGTGTGCCGCAGCCGACGCTCGGCAGGGGGTTCCGGTCCAGGATGGTCGCGCAGGATCCGAATGACCCCGCGATCGCCGGGCCCTCATTCAAGGACTATGCCAGCGCCGAACTTTTTGGGAACCTTTTCACGCGACCGCCGGATGCACACGCTTTGGTCGCGGACTGGCGCGGGGACGGGCTCAAGCTGAGCAGTAATCGCACACAAAACGGGCAAATGCTCATCAGAAGCGCAGTAATTTGGCGCGTGCGGCGGCCTGCCGGCGGTTTGACGCCAAACTAGGCCGGCCGCGGGCGGATCAGGCCCTCCTGCGCCACCGACGCCACCAGCGTCCCGTCGCGCGCGAAGATCTGGCCGCGGGCGAACCCCCGCGCGCCGGCGGAATTGGGGCTGTCCTGGGCGTAGAGCAGCCACTCGTCGGCCCGGAACGGGCGGTGGAACCACAGGGCGTGGTCGAGGCTCGCCGACTGGATGTCGGCATCGAACACCGAGCGCCCGTGGACGATCAGCGTGGCATCGAGCAGCGTCATGTCGGACGCGTAGGCGAGCACCGCCTGGTGGATCGCCGGATCGTCGGGGAGCTGCGAGGCCGCGCGCAGCCAGACGTTGCACAGCGGCGCCTGCGGCCCGCCTTCGAGATAGCGTCGCAGGTCGACCGGCTTCAGCTCGATCGGGCGCGGACGGCCGAAATAGCCGGCCACCGCCGCGGGGATGCCGGGCATGCCCCTGGCGAGCAGGGACTTGGTGTCGGGCAGCGATTCCGGGGGCGGCGCGTCGGGCATCGCCGCCTGGTGGGCGTGGCCGGCTTCCGTCACCTGGTACGAGGCGGTCATCGCGAAGATTGCGCGCCCGTGCTGGATCGCCTTGACCCGGCGCGTGGTGAAGCTCTGCCCGTCGCGGATGCGCTCGACCTCGTAGACGATCGGGACGCTCGGGTCGCCGCCGAGCAGGAAGTAGGCGTGGAGCGAGTGCGGCGCGCGGGCGCTCGGCACCGTCCGGGTCGCGGCGACCAGCGCCTGACCCACCACCTGCCCGCCGAACACCCGCTTCCAGCCGTTCCGCGGGCTGACGCCGCGGAACAGGTCGGTCTCCAGCCGCTCGAGGTCGAGGATGGCGAGAAGCTCGGCGACGATGCCGGAATCGGTCGGCGGGACGGGATCGGTCGGCATGGCTGTACGGCGGGCTTTCGGGGCGAGGAGGCGTCCGCCATAGCATCCGCGCGGCCTGCCTCGCCATCGGGCTCGCGGTGCGACCGCGCTTCCCTGCGCCCGCCGGACGAGCCCGCGCGTTGCCTGCGGGCGGAAGCGGTGTCACTTCCTCGCGCGAGGGAACGATGAGGACGAGGCGATGAGGGGTTCGACGACCCGCCCGGGCAGCCGCCACCTGCTGCTCGCGGGCGCAGGCATCCCGGGCCTGTCGCTGGCCCTGGCGCTGCGCCAGGCGCACGGCGACGCGCTCGCCGTCACGGTCTGCGATCCGGGCCTT
>NZ_VRVH01000259.1:0-6389 GCF_008040095.1 Methylobacterium sp. WL6
GCCAGGATCGTCGCGAGCGCGGCGCCGCGCATCCTCAGCGGCTCGCGAGGCTGCCGGTCGTGGCCGGCGCCTCGGCGGTGGCCGTGCCGCGCACCCAGCGGGTCGCCTCGATGATGTTGGTGCCCACCGTGGTGCGCACCGAGATGCGCATCGGCACCAGCATCCGCGTGCCCTCGACCGGCGCGAGCCAGACCGACATGTCGCGGTTCTCCTCCATGAAGCGCACCCCGGGCCGGTCCGGCCGGTGGCCGGCGACCGCCTGGTAGCGGGCGTTGCAGACCAGCACCGGGCCGGAATAGCCCGGCTTCTCCACCGCCCGGGTCTCGCCGTAGCTCAGGACCACGTTGAAGCGGGTCGCGCCGTCGAAGACCGGCAGCGTGCGGTTGCAATTGTCCGGGTTGGTCAGGTCGCCGGAGGCCTGGGCCGGCATCAGCAGGGCGCTGGCCGGGTCCATGATCCCGCGCTTGTTGGCGGGCGTCACCGGCACGCGGTCGTCCATGTCGACCAGCGGCGGCGTGACCTCGGACTGGGTGACGTTGCCGTGGGCGAGCGCCATGCGCACGGCGATCCCCGAATTGGCGGTCCGCGTCGCGATCGAGAAGGTGTTGGGCTGCGGCGCGGCGGCGATGATCCCGGCGGAGCGGGCCGAGCCCTGGCCGCCGGTGATCGCGCCGACGAGACCGGTCAGCGTCGCCGAGACGTCGACGCGGTACTTCGCGTTCTCGAAGGTGCCGGCGAGCCGCGCGGTGCCGATCGACAGGCCGGCGAGCGCGATGCCGTAATCGACGGCGATGCTGGCGGGCGCGGCCTTGCGCTCCCGCGCCTCGGCCGGCGAGAGGGCGCCGGCGCCGAGGGCGGCGGCGAGAACGAGGCGCATCAGTGGGAAGGCGCTGCGGTGGGGGCGGGCGCTCATGGTCCGAATCGCATCCTCACGAGGTCGTCCGGGCACCGGCCCCGACGACGCGGAGCCCCGGGGCTGCCCAGGCGACGGTTATCCGAGCCGCATGGTTAACAGGCCGTTCCGCGCACGCCCAGGGCCCGTGGCCGCCGGGCCGGCGGGTCGCCGCAGGGCCGAGGCGGCGTCGCCCGCGCAAGCCTTCCCGCCTCCGCGCTTGGACCCTTGGCCGTTCCGTGCTCATATCGATCGTGCGACGGCACGTGCCGCGACGTCGGCGGCGTCGTGCGCGTCCGCAGGCGCCCCCAATCCGGGCGCCCGGTCGGGTTTTGCCTTGACGGTCCCGGGCCGTCTCGCCTATAGGCCGCCACTCAGACACGACTGCGCGAGACCTGGAACGACGTTCGGGTGGGGCCGCGCAGGCGGCGCATCCGGCCCGGGAGGGCGGGTCCGCATCGCCCAGGAACGAGACAGGATAGCGTTATCATGGCACGCCGCTGCGAACTCACCGGCAAGGCCGTTCAGGTCGGCCACCTCGTGAGCCATTCGAACCGCAAGACGAAGTGCCGGTTCCTGCCGAACCTCTGCAACGTCACGCTGACCTCGGACGCGCTGAACCGCCGTGTGCGCCTGCGCGTCACCGCGCACGCGCTCCGCTCGGTCGAGCACCGCGGCGGCCTCGACGCCTTCCTCGTGAAGGCGCACGAGGTCGAGCTGTCGCAGACGGCCAAGCTCCTCAAGCGCGAGATCCACAAGAAGCTCGGCGAGACCGCGGCTCCGGACGCCGTCGCCGCCTGAAGCGGTCGCCTCCGGGCGATGTGAGATCATGAACCGCCGCATGGACCCCCATGCCGGCGGTTTTTTCGTGCCCGCCGCGTCGTTCGCCGGCGCGCCCCTCGATGCGATCAAGGGGGCCGCCGCCGTGCTGATGGTCAGCGACCACGTCGACACCATCCTGCTCGACGGCCACGCCGTCGCCCTGTGGCGGCTCGGGCGGATCGCCTTCCCGCTGTTCTGCGTGGTGTCCGTGCTGCACATCCTGCGCGGCGCCGATCCCGGCCGCTACGGGCTGGCGCTGCTCGCCCTCGCGGTGCCGACGCAGGCGATCTACGCCGCCGCCTTCCCCTTCGGCACGACCGAGGGGTCGATCCTGTTCACCCTGGCGGCGGGCATCGCGTTCGCGACCACGCTCGAGAGGGGACGCCCTCCGCTACGCCACGCGGCCCTGGCCCTCGGCCTCGCCGTGGTGTTCCTCGCCCCGGCGCTCGCCAAGACGGCGGTGGATTTCGGCCTGGCCGGCATCCTGCTGCCGGCGGCGATCCTTCTGGCGCTGCGCGAACCGCGCGCCTACGGCGCCTGGCTCGTCGCCGCGATCGTCGGGCTGAACTGGCACGGCTGGCACCCGCGGGGCGAGGCCGCGTCCCTCTCGGCTCTCGCCGACGCCGCGACGATCGGCGTCGGCGTCCCGCTGGTCCTGCTCGCCGCCCTCCGGCTGCGCGGCCGACCGCGCTTCCTGCCGCCCTACGCGCTGCAGGCGTTCTACCCGGGGCACCTCGCCGTGCTGATCGCCCTGCGGGCGCTGGCCTGAGGCGTCAGCGCCGGCGTCCGCCGGCGGCGCGCATCGGGGCGCGGCCGCCGGCATCCTCCTCGAACAGCTCGGCGAGCTTTTCCGTCATCGCGCCGCCGAGCTCCTCGGCGTCGATGATCGTGACCGCGCGACGGTAGTAGCGGGTCACGTCGTGGCCGATGCCGATGGCCAGCAGCTCCACCGGCGAGCGCTGCTCGATCTCCTCGATCATCCAGCGCAGGTGGCGCTCGAGATAGTTGCCGGCGTTGACCGACAGCGTCGAGTCGTCGACCGGCGCGCCGTCCGAGATCACCATCATGATCTTGCGCTGCTCGGGCCGGGCCAGGATGCGCTTGTGCGCCCAGTCCAGCGCCTCGCCGTCGATGTTCTCCTTGAGCAGGCCCTCGCGCATCATCAGCCCGAGATTCTTGCGCGCCCGGCGCCAGGGCGCGTCGGCGCTCTTGTAGACGATGTGGCGCAGGTCGTTGAGGCGGCCCGGCGCGTTCGGCTTGCCGGCGGCGAGCCACGCCTCGCGCGACTGGCCGCCCTTCCAGGCGCGGGTGGTGAAGCCCAGGATCTCGACCTTCACGCCGCAGCGCTCGAGGGTGCGGGCCAGGATGTCGGCGCAGGTCGCGGCGACGGTGATCGGGCGCCCCCGCATCGAGCCGGAATTGTCGAGCAGCAGCGTCACCACGGTGTCGCGGAAGTTCGTGTCCTTCTCCTGCTTGAAGGACAGCGGCTGGAACGGGTCGATGACCACGCGCACGAGGCGCGCCGGGTCGATCTGGCCCTCCTCGAGGTCGAAGTCCCAGGCGCGGTTCTGCTGCGCCAGCAGCCGGCGCTGGAGGCGGTTGGCCAGCCGCCCGACCACGCCCTGGAGATGCGACAGCTGCTTGTCGAGGTAGCTGCGCAGCCGCGCCAGCTCCTCGGCGTCGCACAGGTCCTCGGCGTGGATCACCTCGTCGAACCTCGGATTGAACACCCGGTAGTCCGGCCCGCGCAGCTCGTTGGCGACCTTCGACGGCGGCCGCCAGGATTCGGAGGCCTCCTCCGATTCCGCGTCCTCGGATTCCTCGGGAAGCTCGCCGGACGGCGCGTCGGCCGCCTCCTGCGCGCCTTCCTCGATGTCGTCGGAGGCCTCCTCCGAGGTCTCGACCTCGGC
Source organism: Methylobacterium sp. WL6 (assembly GCF_008040095.1). Taxonomy (NCBI): domain Bacteria; kingdom Pseudomonadati; phylum Pseudomonadota; class Alphaproteobacteria; order Hyphomicrobiales; family Methylobacteriaceae; genus Methylobacterium; species Methylobacterium sp. WL6. The sequence continues at coordinate 3,625 of NZ_VRVH01000259.1, forward strand.
GCGGTCGCCCTGGCTCTGCTCCTCGGCATCGCCCTCGCTCGGGGTCTGCTCGTCGTCCTGGGCCTCGTTCTCGTCGTCGTTCTCGTCGTCCTCGGGGTCGAACGGGGTCTCGTCGGCCATGTCGAGGGAGGAGAGCAGCTCGCGCACCGAGCGGCCGAACCCGCGCTGGTCCTCGATCGAGCCGATCAGCCCGTCGAGGTTCGGCCCGGCCTTGTCCTCGATGTGCGCGCGCCACAGCTCGACGATGCGCTTGGCGGCCTCCGGCGGCTTCTGGCCGGTCAGGCGCTCGCGCACCATCAGCGCGACGGCATCCTCCATCGGCGCGTCGGCGCGGTCGGTGATGGTCTCGTACTTGCCGCCGCGGTGGTAGCGGTCCTCCAGCATCGCGGAGATGTTGGTGGCGACGCCCGACATCCGACGCGAGCCGATCGCCTCGACGCGGGCCTGCTCGACCGCATCGAACACCGCGCGCGCCGCGGAATTCTCGGGCGCGAGCCGGCGGTGGACGGCGATGTCGTGGCAGCCCAGGCGCAGGGCCATGGCGTCGGCGTTGCCGCGGAGCACCGCGACGTCCCCGACCGTGAGCTTGCGCGGCGGCTCGGGCAGGCGCGCCTTGTCGCCGGTCAGCGCCGGCCGGTCGGTGGCGTAGGTGACCTCGACCTCGGAGCGCTTAGCGATGGCGCGCAGGCACCCGGCGACCGAGCGCTTCAGGGGCTCGGCGACCGGCTCGCGGCGCTCGCCCGGCTTGCGGTTGGAGATGGACATGGGTGCTACCGGTCGGCGTCGAGTTCGAAGGGGCGGTTCAGGATGTCGTCCCAGGCGTAGGGATTGTCGGTGGGGAGGGTCTCGAGCGAGCGACGCATCTCGCGCGCAGCCCGAAGCCTGCCGGTCCGGAATCCGTCGGTGACCGCCTCCGCGATGCGCGACTTCAGGCCGGGGTTCTTGCGCAACTGCCTCTCGATCCGCAGGCGCTGCTCCGCGATGGTCAACGCCCAGCTCCTGCTCCGGCGTTCCGGCTGGAAGTCCCACTTCAGGGCATGGGCGAGCAGGACCTCGATCGCGCTCTCTAGCTTATCGTACTGCTCCGAACCCACGTCGCTCAGTTCCTCAGCGATGTTGTCGAGATCGAGAACCTCGACCCGGCCAGCGCGAAGGTGGGCCACTTGCTCCTGCACCCACGTGTAGAGGTCAGCTTCGTGGCGCGTACCCGCGCGCGGCGACGCGAAGCCAGCTGGCTCCGTCTCCGGGCCCGAAGCAACCTGCGCCATCGATTCCTCCATCGTCGATCAGCTCAGCGCGACGTTCATCGCGCTCTCGGGCAGCTCCTTGCCGAAGGCGCGCTGGTAGAACTCGGCGACCAGCGTCCGCTCCAGCTCGTCGCACTTGTTGAGGAAGGTGACCCGGAAGGCGAAGCCGATGTCGCGGAAGATGTCGGCGTTCTCGGCCCAGGTGATCACCGTGCGCGGGCTCATCACCGTCGAGAGGTCGCCGTTCATGAAGGCGTTGCGGGTCAGGTCGGCGACGCGGACCATGCGGCTGACGATGTCGCGGCCGGGGTCGCCCTTGTAGTGCAGCGCCTTCGACAGCACGATGTCGACCTCGCGGTCGTGCGGCAGGTAGTTCAGGGTGGTGACGATCGACCAGCGGTCCATCTGGCCCTGGTTGATCTGCTGGGTGCCGTGATAGAGGCCCGAGGTGTCGCCGAGGCCCACCGTGTTGGCGGTAGCGAACAGCCGGAAGGCCGGGTGCGGGCGGATGACCCGCTTCTGGTCGAGCAGCGTCAAGCGGCCGGAGAGCTCCAGCACGCGCTGGATCACGAACATCACGTCGGGCCGTCCGGCATCGTACTCGTCGAACACCAGCGCGACGTTGTTCTGCAGCGCCCAGGGCAGGATCCCGTCCTGGAAGGCGGTGATCTGCTTGCCGTCCTGCAGCACGATCGCGTCCTTGCCGACGAGGTCGATGCGCGAGACGTGGCTGTCGAGGTTGATCCGCACGCAGGGCCAGTTCAGCCGGGCGGCGACCTGCTCGATATGGGTCGACTTGCCGGTGCCGTGATAGCCGGTGACCATGACGCGGCGGTTGCGCGCGAAGCCTGCCAGGATCGCCAGCGTCGTCTCGCGGTCGAAGATGTAGTCCGCATCGAGATCCGGCACGTGCTCGCTGGTCTCGGAGAACGCGGGAACCTCGAGGTCGATGTCGATGCCGAAGGTGGCGCGGACGGAGACGGTGCGGTCGGGGAGCATGGCGGGCTTGTCGTCAGAGAGCATACGGAACCTCGTAGGGGCGGTCTTCCGAAGGGCATCGGATCGAAAGCCGCGCGGAACTTGTCTCGGGCCTCGCCTCGCCGGCCAGTCGCTGCCGGGATGCAGGCCCTTCCTTAAACGTCGTCGCGCCGGGGCGCCACAGACGGGCCGGATCGGGTGCAAGACCCCCATATAGGCCTGCAATCGAAAATTGCCGGTCGTCCGCCCGCGAAAGCCGCCGACGGCGGCGCGACGGTCGACTTTGCATCGATCGTGCCGAGCCGCCTCAGCAGAGCCCGGCCGCGCGCAGCACGTCGTGCGCCCGGATGATGTCGCGCAGGCGCTCCTCGAACGAGCGGTCGCCGCCGTTGGCGTCGGGGTGGAAGCGCTTCACCAGGGACTTGTACTGCGCCTTGATCGCGGCGGTGTCGGCGCCTTCCTCGAGGCCGAGCACGTCGAGCGCCCGTCGCACAGTCGCCGAGAGCTTCGGGCGCGCGGGCTCGGCCGGGGCCTGCCGCC
>NZ_VRVH01000025.1:0-33882 GCF_008040095.1 Methylobacterium sp. WL6
GCGCAGGTCGGCGCGCGGGCGCGCGGGCCCCGCCCGCTCGGGCGCCGCCACGGGCACGTAGAGCGCCTCGAAGAACGACAGGTCGAGGATGGACGCGCCGTCCGCGTCGGTGACCGCCATCACCGCGTTCAGCAGGCGCGGCTCGCCGCCGTGCTGGACGACGAGGCGGCGGATGATGGTGCGCGCCACCGCGCGCGCCTCGCCGGCGTCCCGGACGAGCTGCCCGGTGCGCTCCGGCAGGTAGGCGTCGTCGAGGCGGATGTTGAAGAACGCGTGGATCATGATCGAACGCCCCGTTCCTGGTTGGGTGGGCCGGCGGGCCCGTGCGACGGCGTCAAGCGGCCTGGGCGCCGGGGTCGACGGCGTCCACGGGCGCGGCGAGCCGCGGGTGGAAGGCGTCGGCCAGGCGCTCGAGGCGATGGGCCATGTCCCGCACCTCGTTGAGGGCGATGGACTTCTGGCCCTCCTTCACCGCGCGCGTGATGTCGCTGATCTGCGTCGTCGCGATGCGCTTCAGCTCGGTCGCGAGCTGGTCCTTGGTCATCATCGGCTTTCGGATCCCGAATGCTGGTCGCGGGACACCGTGGCGCGGCGTCCCTTACCGATCGGTTTCCCATCCCGGTGGGTCGTTGGATGAGCGGTGGACAAGTCGGCCGGCGACGGCGCGCACGACCGGCCGCGCCGCGCCGCCGACCCGTTCGGGTCGGCAGCGGGCGCGGCCGGCGTCGATTCCGTTCGCCGGCCGGTCAGGCCGTGCGGTGCTGCGGGTCGAGGCGCTCGGCGAGGCCGAAGCCGACCCGGACGAGGAGAGCCTCGAGGGTCGCCTTCATCTCCGGCGTGCCGGCCTCCTCGATCAGGCCGTGCGCCTCGATGCAGATCTCGGCGAGGCGCTCCATCGGGTTGTCGGGTTCGGTGGAAGCGGGAAGGGTCTGTCGTGTCATCGGTTCGTTCGCGGGTTGGCGTCGATCGGGGTCCGGCGGCATCGCGCCGGAACGGTTGGGGTCAGCTCGCCAGGCGCTGCGGCAGGGCGGGGCGCGCGGTCAGCACGGAGGCGGCGTCGTTGCGGGTCTCGCGCAGGCGCCGGAGCGTGCGCACGTCGAAGGCCGCGACCACGGCGAGGGTGTCCTCGCCGGCGATCCGGCAGGGCAGGCCGAGGGGGGTCACCCGGAAATGCAGCTGCACGAGGCGCAGCAGCCAGAGCGGGTTCATCTCGATGACGATCGACTCGATCCCGCTCTCGAGACCCCACTCGACGATGCCGGCCAGGAGCGCGCTTCCGACCGGGCTCAGGATGCGGCCGCGGTCGCGCACGTCGCGCTGCACGGCGTAGCGGGTCCACTCCCAAACCCGCGCGCTCCGGGGCGCGGGGACCTCGCAGAGCTCCGGCAGGACTTCGGTGAGCAGGTAGGGGCGGGTGGTCGGCAGCATGCGCTGGTAGCCGACGACGCGGTCGCCCTGCATCGCGAGCATGTGGACGGCGTGGCCGTCGTCGAACTGGTCGATCTCGCGTCCGTCGGGCTTGGCGAGGTCGTGCCAGCCCTTCTCCTCGACGAAGACTTGATGACGCAGGCGATAGGCCTGCTCCATGGCATCGCGGTAACGATCGATGTTCTCGGGCGTGACGATATGGATCAAAGCGACCTCCATTGGATGGCCGGCAGTATCGTCTCTAAGTATTCGTCCGAAAGTACGCGTTCGCGTACCATTCTCGACTGCGAACCTGCGGAACTTGACTGGATCCGGTCAATCCGCGCGAGCATCCCCGCGCGCGCCCACGCCGGACGAAGCATGCTTTCGACGAAGCGGTCTTCGAGGTCGGAGGCGCGCGGCGCCTACTTGAGGAACCCGCGCCGGAATCCTTCCGCGACGGCGTGCGTCCGGCTCGCGGTCCCGAGCTTGGTCCGGATCGAGCGCAGGTGCTTCTCGGCGCCGTGCTCGGAGATCGACATCAGCTCGCCGATCTCCCACTCGGTCTTGCCGTCGGCGGCCCATTGCAGGGCCTCGCGCTCGCGCGGCGTCAGCCGGACCTCCGGCCGCGGCGGCCCTTCGCTCAGCACGATCGAGCGGCCGAAGGCGTAGCTCGCCACGAGCTGCAGCATGCCACGCAGCTCCGGCGAGGGATCGAACCGCTCGGCCCCGAAGCTGAACCCCGCGACGCGCCCGTCGAGGGTGATCAGCGGCACGGTGAAGCCCTGGCGCAGGCGGAAGTCGCCGGCCTCCTCCATCACCCGCCGGGCGGCCGCGTCGGCGCGGTATTCCGGCTCGATGTCGGACCACCGGAACGCGGTCAGGTCCGTGGTCAGGCGCTGGATGGTCGGGTCGCGGAACAGGTGGCCGGCCTTGAAGTAGCGGTCGGTCCAGCCGGCCGGCGTGCTGTCGAGCAGGACGTGGGCCGCCTGGTCGCGCCGGCTGGTGCCGGGCATCGGGATGATGCCGGCGAACGTGCTCTCCACGCCGAGCTTGGACACGGCGGACAGCAGCGTGCGATTCAGATCGCCGACGGAGCCGGCCCGGTCGAACGCCTGGAACAGGCCGTAGGTGACGTCGATCGCCTTCGTGATCATGTGTTGCGCAGCCGTTTCGCAGGAGCCGTCCGACGGAGCCGGCCGTCGTCTTCCGTACGCGAACTGGGTCGCCATCCCACCATGCGGCTGGACAGACACCATCCTGCCCTGTTTATAGGGGATTGAAAGTTTATTCTAGGTTGTATAACGAGACGCATGACGTGAGGAGTCCGACGTGGACGACGGCCGGAACAACGGATCGGACCGATCCGAACGGGCGCGGATCCTGCTGGGGAAGATCGCGGAGCTCCTTCGTGTCGACACGGCGTTCTTCCTCTCGCCGCGTTCCGGCGCGCCGGGCTCCGACGCGGACCCCGCCGAGTTGCTGCGCCTGTTCCAATCGATCGGCGATCCGGACCTTCGGCGCTCGGTGATCGCCATGCTCAAGGACCTCGAGGCGAAGGACGATACGCGCCGCGACTCCTGAGAGCCGCAGGACGGCGCGGCGGCCCCCGCGTCCTCGCGCCCGATTGCCCTCCGGCGCGCCCGGATGATCTCTGGACGGCGTGTTCCACACCCCCGAGGCCCGCGTGTCCCGAATTTCGACCCCGTCTCGAGCGGGCATTCGCCCCGCCCTGCGTCACCTTGCCTCACGTCTCGCCGTTCCGCTTCTCGCGCTCGCTTCGGGGAGCGCGCCGGCCGCGGCGCTCGAGGGCGGTGCCGCGGGCCGGTCGGGCGATGCGCTCGCGCAGGCCACCGTCGGGCTCGGGACCGTGACCGCGCCCGAGGACGGCCTGCACCTCTCGCGCTGCACCGGCGTCCTGATCGCACCCGACCTGATCCTCACGGCGGCCCATTGCGTCAACGGCGATCCGCTCGGCTCGCTCGTGGTGTTCTTCCGCGGCAGCGAGCCGGTGAAGCCGGTCCGCACCGCCCGGGTGATCGCGCGCTACAGCCCGGATCCCGGTCAGATGACCTCGAACGTCGTCGACGTCGACCTGAACAGCCTCTCGCTCGACCTCGCCGTGCTGCGCCTCGCCGAGCCGGTGCGCGACCGCGTGCCGGTGCCGCTCGCCACCGACCCGAGCCGGGTGCCGAGGAGCCTGCGGGTCGCCGGGACCGGCGTGTCGGGCCGGGTGGTCGGCCGGCTGCGCACCGCGATCCTGACGCCCGTCGCCGCGTCGAGCACCGGGCTGACGATCGCCCGCGTGAACGGCGGCCGCGTCTGCTTCGGCGATTCCGGCGGCCCCGTGGTGGGGCAGGACCGGCGCGGCGTGTTCGTCTGGGGCGTGGCGAGCGCGGTGCTGTCGCGGCAGGCCCCGTGCGGGAGCCTCGTCGTGATCGCGCCGGCGGCGCAGGTCTTCACCAGCAGCGGGATGCGCTGACGCCGCGCCCCGGGGTTTTTCGCATCGTCCGATGCAACGCCGGGCCCGTGCCGATGTTGAACCGGCACAGCGTGCCTGCGTCGCCGTCGTGCCGAGTTCCGCCCATTCTCGATCGTGCGGGCTTCCCATGCTCTACGAACGCCTGCTCGACCTCGCCCCGGGGGCGCGGCTCGAACGCCGCCTCGCCGAGCGCGTCGCGGCCCGCCTGGTGATCGGGCTCCTCCTGAGCCTTCCCCTCTGCGCGGTCGCCGCGTTCCTCCTGGCCGCCGGTGCGATCCACGCCGTCCTGATGGGCGTCTGGGATGCGGGACGGATCGCGGGGCTGCTGATCCGGGACGCGTGCGAGCGCGCGCTCGCGCCGCCGATCACGCCGCGCTGACCGGCGGCCGCCGCCATCCGGGAACGCCCGGTCGCATCCGGGGTTGGTAGCCGCGCCGAACTGGTGCACCGCTCCCGGCCCCCTTCTGGACGACGGCACCGCTCGATGCAGGATCGCACCCCCGAGAGCACCTTCGCGCTGACCCTCGGGATCCTGCGCGAGAGCGGGCGCCTGGTCGGGCGGACCCTCGACCTTGCGCGGACCGAGATCGACGGCAACCTCCGGGCGCTGATCGGCCTGTTCGCGCTCCTGGGAACGATCCTCGTGCTGCTCGTCGCGGCGTTCTTCGTCTTCCTCGACGCGATGGTGAAGGCGCTCGCGGCGCTGATCGGCTCCGAGGTCGTGGCCGCGCTGATCGTCGCGAGCCCGTTCCTGGTCGCCGCCGGCCTGCTGGCGTCGTTCGGCCTGCGCCGCATCGCGCGCGCCACCCGGATCGAGCGCCCGAAGGCCCGCGGACGGGCCACGCTCGCGGCCGGCGCCTGACGCGGCGCGAGGCCCTGGATCACGCCCCTCGCGGCGCCCTCGAACCGCTGGTACAGGGGCGTTCCTGCAGCCACGCCGCCCGACGGCGGGAGGACATCCGTGACGTCTTGGGTCCATGTCGACACCGGTCTCGTGCCCGGCGAGAAGACCACCCTGCGCCTGATGCGGCAGGGCGACGCCTTCGCGATCACGGTCGGCAACCAGGACCTAATGCGCGACCGGCACTGCGAATCCGAGCGGGCGCTGGCGACCCTCGTCGCGGCGCGGCTTCGGGACCGGCCGAAGGCGCGCGTGCTGATCGGCGGCCTCGGCATGGGCTTCACCCTGCGCGCGGCGCTCGGCGCCTTCGGGCCGGAGGCGGAGATCGTCGTCGCCGAGCTCGTGCCCGCGGTGGTGGCGTGGGCGCGCGGGCCCCTGGCGCACCTGTTCGACGGCAGCCTCGACGATCCCCGGCTGGCCCTGCACGAGGCGGACGTGAACCGCCTGATCCAGTCCGGCCCGGCGGCGTTCGACGCGATCCTGCTCGACGTCGACAACGGCCCCGAGGGCATGGTCCGGGGCGAGAACAACCGCCTGTACGACGGCTGGGGCCTGAAGCGCGCCCATTACGCCCTGCGCCTGGGCGGCATCCTCGGCGTCTGGTCCGGCCGGCCGGACCGCAAGTTCAAGGCGCGGCTCGCCCGCTCGGGCTTCTCCGTCGAGGAGGTCCGGGTGCGCTCGCGTGCCAGCGGGGAGGGGCCGCGGAACGTCCTGTGGCTCGCCACCCGGACGGGGCCGGCGGCGGCGCCCCCTGTCCGCGCCGATGCCGTGCCGGACCCGGCCGCCTAGAGGATCCGATCCGCGCGAAAACGGGGCCGTCAGGCCCGAAACGACAGCACGACCCGGGTGCCGATGCGGTCGGGCACGTAGCACAGGCCCGAGCGCAGGTTCGTCGCCATCGCCCGGATGATGCGCGAGCCGAGGCCCGTGCCGCGCGGCCGTCCCTCGCCCGTCCAGCCGATCCCGTCATCCTCGACGGCGAGCTCGAGGGTGTCCTCGGCCCGGCGCCGGAGCTCGACCCGGATCTCGCCGGCCGCATTCACCGGGTAGGCGTACTTGTAGGCGTTGGTCACCAGCTCGGTCACAACCACCCCGACGGAGACCGCCTTGTCGGTGGCCAGCCGCACCGGGTCGGCGCTCAGCCGGATGGCGTGATCGCGCCCCGAGGCCCGCATCGCCGCCTGCAGCTCCTCGACGAGGCTGGCGAGATAGGCGTCGAGCTCGACCGCCTCGACGTCGTCGGAGGTGTAGAGACGGCGGTGGATGCCGGCGATGGCCGAGATCCGCGCCTGCATCTCCTCGAGCGCCGCCTTCGCGGCCGGGTCCGAGACGGCGCTGGTCTGCATGTGCGTCAGCGCCGCCACCAGGGCGAGGGAGTTGGCGACCCGGTGGTTGACCTCGCGCAGCAGCATCACGGCGTGGTCGCGCGCCGCGCGGACCTCCGCCTCGGCGCGTTCCTTGTCGCGGCGCAGGGCCTCCTGGCGCAGGGCGGTGTCGACGGCGCCGCCGAGCAGCTCGCGGAACTGGCCCTGCACGTCCTTCCAGACGTAGTCGACCGCGCCGGCCTTCAGCGCGGCGACGGCGACCCGGCTGTCCTCGGAGCCGGTGACGTAGACCACCGGCGGCGCGTCGGGCAGGGCGCGGATCGCCGGAAGCACGTCGAGCCCAGTCTGCCCGGGCATGTGGTGGTCGAGGGCGACGACGTCGATCCCGCCCCGCGCCAGCCGCTCCAGCCCGGCATCGCCGCTGGCGGCGAGCTCGACCACGTAGCCGCGCGCGCCGAGCGCGCGCTGGACCAGGCGCGCGAGCCCGGGGTCGTCGTCGATGTAGAGGATGCGGGCCGTGCCGGCCGGGTCGGCCGCGGCGGGGGGAGGGCCGGTCATGGATTCTCGGGCACCTGGATCACCGAGAAGAACAGGCCGAGCTGGCGGATGGCGTTCGCGAAGCCTTCGTAGTTCACCGGCTTGGTGATGTAGACGTTGGCGCCGAGATCGTAGCAGCGCTGCACCTCGCGGCTGTCGTCGGTGGTGGTCAGGACCACGACCGGCGAGCGCTTGGTGTGCGGGTTGGCCTTCACCTTCTCCAGGATGTCGATCCCGGTCATGTCCGGCAGGTTGAGGTCGAGCAGGATCAGCAGGTGGCGCCGGGCGCTGGCCTCGCCCGAGCCGTCCGGCCCGAGCAGGAAGGCCAGGGCCGAGGTGCCGTCGCGGAAGGGGATGATCTCGTTGTTCACGCCGGCGCGGCGGATGTTCCGCTCGATCAGCCGGGCATGGCCGTCGTCGTCCTCGATCATCACGATGCTGACGGCGTTCATGGCGGCCTCCAGGGTCATTCCGCGGCCAGCGTCGTCGGGGCGCCGTGTGCCTCACGACCTGTAGCGGCCTCGCGCGGCAGCGTCACCTCGAAGGTGGTGCCCGCGCCCAGCGCCGAGGCGAGGTCGATGCGTCCGCCGAGCGACCGCACCAGCGCCTTGACGTGCGCGAGCCCGATCCCCTCGCCCGGCCGGTCCTGGACCCCGGAGCGGCGGAACAGCTCGAACACGCGGGCGTGGTCGCGCGGGGCGATGCCGCGGCCGTTGTCGGCGACGGCGATGCGCACGCGGTTGCCGCCCACCGACCGTGCGGCGATCGTGATCCGCCCGGGCCGGGCCGGGTCGAGGTACTTCACAGCGTTGTCGATCAGGTTGCCGAGGACCTGCTCGACCGCCAGCCGGTCCGCGACGATGGTCGGCAGGTCGGGGGCGACCTCCACCGTCGCGCCGGCGGTCTCGATCTGGTGGCGCTGCGCGTCGACCAGCGACCGCAGGAGGCGCGTCAGGTCGAGGGATTCGGGCGCGAAGCTGCGCCGCCCCTCGCGCGAGAGCTTCAGGATGGCGGCGATCAGCCCCTCCATCCGGGTCACGGCGGCCCGGATGAAGCCCAGCGCCTCGCCGAGATCGGCGTCGATCCGCTCGGCCTCCGGGTGGTCCCCCAGCGCCCGGCGGATCTCGGGGCGGGCCTCCTCCAGCTCGGAGGTGAAGCCCATGACGTTGACCAGCGGCGAGCGCAGGTCGTGGCTGACGATGTAGGCGTAGCGCTGGAGCTCCTCGTTGGATTCCCGCAGCTCGCCTTCGGCCTCGCGCTGCTCGGTGATGTCGGTGTGCACGCCGACCCACTCGGTGATCGCGCCGCGGTCGTCGAGGACCGGCACGGCGCGGATCGCGAAGTGACGCCAGTTGCCGTCGCGGGCGCGGACCCGGTGCTCGTGCACGAAGGGCCGGCGCGCGGCCACCGTCGCGTTCCAGGCCGCGATGCTCGGCTGCACGTCGTCGGGGTGCACGGCGCTCGCCCAGCCGAAGCCGGCATAGGCCTCGGGCGCCTGGCCCGTCAGCGCCGCCCAGCCGGGCTGCTCGCCGACCATCCGGCCGGCGGCGTCGTTGGTCCAGAGCACGCCGCGCACCGCCTGGACGGCGGCGCGGAACCGCGCTTCGCTGGCCTGCAGATCGCGCTGGACCCGCTGCTGGTCGACGGACGAGGCCAGCATGGCGAGGAAGAGGATCAGGAAGGTCGCGCCGCCGACCGAGAGGGCGAGGTTCTGCTGGCCCGCGCCGACGCCGCCGGCATGGGCGGCGTGGGCGCCGGCGGCCTCCGCCGTGAACGTCGCCGCCGCCATCCCGGTGTAGTGCATCCCGGCGACCGCGAGGCCCATCACGAACGCGGCGGACAGCTTCTGCCAGACGCCGTGCCGGCGCAAGGTCAGCCACAAGGCGGCCGTCGCGGCGGTGACGGCGATCGCCACCGAGAGCGCGACCACGGGCCAGCTGTAGGCGAGATTGCCGGGCACCCGCATCGCCGCCATGCCGGTATAGTGCATGCCCGCGACGCCGACCCCCATCAGCGGACCGCCGACGAGGACCTCGCGCGGGCCCGCACCCGGACGGCTGATCAGGACGAAGGCCGCGCCGGTGGCGCCGACCGCGATCAGCAGGGAGGCGAGGGTGAGCGTGAGGTCGTAGGCGGCCGGCATGCCCATCTCGAAGGCGAGCATGCCGACGAAGTGCATCGACCAGATGCCGCCGCCCATCGCCAGGGCGGCCCCGGCGACCCAGGCCCAGCGCGGACCGCGGGCGGCGCCGCGCATCCGCCCGGCGAGGTCGAGGGCGGTGTAGGAGGCGAACACCGCGATCGCCAGGGACAGGGCGACGAGGGCGGGATTGTAGCCGGTATGGACCATGGCGCGACCGGTGACGGGGACATTCGCGCGAGGCGGGTCGCGGCCGTCGCCGCACGGCTCGGGTCGGCCAGCGCGCTCGCGGCTCGCGCGACCTTAGTGGGCTTTGGCCCGAAGGGAATCCCGGTTTGGCGAAAGAGCACCTCGCGTGCGGACGGCTTTCGCTGCGGGGGTGCCGGGGACCGCCCGACGCGACGGCCGCCGGCGGGCTTCCGCGCGTCGGTCAGGCCAGGAGCAACTGGATCAGCAGGTCCGAGACGAGGACGAGAAGGACGCTCGCGGCGATGTAGGCCGGCATCCGGCTCGTGCGCCCGCGCAACCCGAGCGGCGACGCCGCGAGCTCGTCCGCATCGTCGAGGCGGCCGAGCCTCAGCACGACGCCGACGGCCGGGTGTCGGGCGGGGGGACGCAGTCGGCGGCGCGCGGGTCCGCCTGGGAGATCTCGCGGAGCAGGTCGTCGCGCTGCGCGTCGATCAGGTCGGGCAGGATGTCGTCGTCGCTGTCGTCGATCGCCGCGATCAGGCGGAAGCCCGATCCGACGCGCTCGAACGCGACCCGGACCTCGCGCTGCGCATACGGGTCGTGCGGGTCGAGGCAGAGATGCTCGGGCATGGTTTCGGGACACGATGCCGTCGGCGCGGCGAGGGCGCCCGCTTAGGCGGCCACCGTGACGGCCGGATGACGCAGGACCCGCACCCCGGCCGCCGGACGCCCGCGACGGGGCGCCCTCACGGGTCCCGGGGCAGCCCGGCTCGGCGTGCCCGAACTCGACCGGACCTGCCCTTACTTGCCGCCGGAGCCCGCGTAGGCGTCGATCGCCCGGCGGCAGTTCTCCGTCAGCGCGCCGCGGTTCTTCTTGAAGCACGCATCCATCGCCGGATCGTCCGGATCGATGTCGCCGCAGAGCTTCAGCGCGTCCCCGGTGCAGTACTTCTTCAGGTCCGCGTTGCCGCGCGTGGACGTGGGCGCGGCGAGAGCCGGGACGGCCGCGAGGGCGAGGACGAAGGCGAGCGGGGCGACGCGCATCATGGCTTCCAGCTGAGAGGATGTGGCGGGTCGCGGACCTGTTCGGGTCGACGAACCGTGCAGGGAACGCCGGACCGCGCGAAACGGCTCCGTCTTCCCCGGCCGGGCGCCTGCGGCATCGACCCTCCCTGCGGCGGTCGCGCGTCGACGGCGTGGGACGAAACCGAGCGCACGGCGTTCTCGACCCATGATCGATGATGCGCCCCGCCTCGGATTCTGCTGCAAGTTCGTGCTCACGCCGCCGCCGGAGGGCTTCAAGACCCTGAAGGCCGCCCGGGAGGCGGCGCTTCAGATGAACCTCACCAACGCGACCATGGCCTCGCTGACGGCGCTGGCTCCGGCGGCGCGGCGCGCGAAGATCGAGAATCTGGTCCGCCACAACCTCGGGGCGCTGGAGCGCCAGATCGCCTGGGTCGCCGGGCGGCCGCCGATCGCGCGCCTGCTGCGCATGGCGAGCAACGTCCTGCCGGGCTACACCCATCCCGTGGCGCGCGACATCTACGCCGAGCCCGAGATGCGCCGCCTCGTGGAGGCAGGCCTCGCCCGCTGCGGCGCGGCGGCGCGTGCGGCCGGCATACGCCTCAGCTTCCATCCCGGCCCGTTCTGCGTGATCGCCTCGCGCAACCCGGCGGCGTCCGAGAACGGCATCGCCGAGTTCGAGTATCACGCCGAGCTGATGGCGCTGCTGGGCTACGGCGGCGGCTGGCACCCGCACGGGGCCCACATCAACATCCATGTCGGCGCCCGCGACCCCGGCACCGACGGCTTCCGCGCCGCCCTGCCGCGCCTGTCGCAGACGGCGCGCGACCTCATCACCGTCGAGAACGACGAGAACGCCTTCGGGCTCGACGCGGTGCTGGCGCTCGCCGACAGCGTGCCGGTGGTGCTCGACCTGCATCATCACTGGGTCGAGAGCCGCGGCGAGTACATCGCGCCGGAGGATCCGCGGGTCGAGCGCGTGCGCGCGTCCTGGCGCGGGGTGCGGCCGCTCGCCCATGTCAGCGTCTCGCGCGAGACGGTGCTGCCGGAGCACGACCGCGACGCGCTGCCCGACTTCGCCGCGCTGACCGAGGCCGGGCATTCCTGGCGCGACCTCGCCGCCCACTCGGACATGATGTGGAACAGGGCCCTGAACGCCCTGGTCGGGCGCCACATGGAATGGGCGGATTTCGAGATCGAGGCGAAGTCCAAGAACCTGGCCTCCGACGCCCTCGCGGCGGAATTCCGCGACGGAGGAGCCGGCGCATTCCCTTCCTAGCCGCACAGGCGTACCGGTTGCAGGGCGGCATCGGGCGGCCGATCGAAGGTCGTCCGTTCGAGACCGTGGCCGCGTTCGAGGCGATGCCCTGTTCGAAGCGATGGGCTGTTCGCAGCGAAGCCCTGTGTTTGAAGCGATGCCTGCGCCGCCGGCAGGCCGACGGGATACCCCATGAAGGATCTGAGCCCGGAGGACGCGCAGGCCGTCGACAGGTTGGCGTTCCACCTGCTGCGCGACGCCTATTGCGACCTCGCCGGCGTGATGATGACCGCGAACGCCGCGGCCGCGCGGACGGTGCTGAGCACCATCGAGCAGCGCCTCACCGACACCCTCGGCCGCTTCCATTCCGAGACCGCCGAGGGCGCCGCCTCGACGGCGATCGTGATCGCGGTCGGCGACAAGATCGGCGACGTGATGGACGAGGCGCAGAACCGGAACGCCGCCCCGTCGGCCCGGAAGCGGACCGCCGACCTGAGACGCTGACGCGGCGTGCCGGGACCGGGCCCGGCGCCGCGTCCGTTCCCGCCTCGCCGCGAGGGCCTTGCCGCCAGGGCCTTGCCGCCAGGGCCTTGCCGCGGGGAAGGACGGTGCGTCCGCGAGGCGCGACGGCCCGGTCCCCCGCGGAATCCGCTGACGCTCCGGCCGTCGCCCGTGCTCCGACCGGGGGCCGGGAGAGCACGGCGGGGGCGCAAAAAGGCCCGGCGCGGAAGTCTCCGGCCGGGCCAAGGTGATCTCGGGCCTCCTGCGTAAACGAGTCAGGACCGGCCGTCATCCTCCAGATGGGGGATCGAGTTTCCGGCACCTGGCGCCCGGACGCTCGCGGAGGTTCCGCACCCCGGCGTGCCGGCGGCTTCACGCATGACGACCCTCGCAGCGGCCGACCCGAGCGATCGTCATCAACGGAGAGGGCGCGGGTCTCGGCCATCGACCCGATCCCAGCCGGGGGCCTGCGTCACCGCGGATGATCGTCCGCCGCCTTCGGCTCCGCCCGCTCCAGGGCGACGCGCGCGGCATGGAACCACCACAGCGGCATGTCGCGGTTCATCCCGGCCAGATCCGAGACCCAGCCCTCCTTCGGCATCGTGTCGGCCCGATCCGCGAACAGCCGCAGGGCGGTCTCGACCCGTTCACGCTGGGCGCGCTCGAGAATGGCGATGCGCTCGGCTGCGTTCCGCTCCGCGGTGAGCTTCACCAGGCGCTGCGTGGCCAGATCGTCGGCGTCGAAGGCGAATTGCTGCCAGAAGGTCTCCGCTTCCCGCGCGACGTCGCGCTCGCGCTGCATCAGGGGCAGGGCCGCCTCCGCAGCGGCCTGGGCGGCCGCGGAGGCCCGGGCGCGCTCGAGCATCCGGTTGTTGGCTTCCAGCAGTTCGCGCTCGCGCTCCGGACCCATGCGCTGGCGGCGCAGGACGTTCACCTCCTCCTCGACCATCCGGCGTTCCTCGCCCTGGCGCGCCAACAGGGCGAGCAACCCGGCGATGGGGCCGCCCAAGAGGGCATCGGCGCGCCCGAGATAGCGCGCGCGCAGCCCGGGATGCTCGCGGTCCAGGCGATCGCCGATCCAGGGCGGCGCACCGGCGATCTCCGCACTGTCGTGCTCGTAGAGGGTGCAGGCCATCGCGTCGCGCAGGCTGGCCGGCGTCGGATCGGTCATGGTCATGCGGATCTTTCGGCATGGAATGGGGACGCGCGGGAAACGCGGTCGTCGCGCACGCGGATCGCGGCCTGCATGACGGCGATCCCGACATGGTGG
The DNA here is from genome assembly GCF_008040095.1 of Methylobacterium sp. WL6. Lineage (NCBI taxonomy): Bacteria > Pseudomonadati > Pseudomonadota > Alphaproteobacteria > Hyphomicrobiales > Methylobacteriaceae > Methylobacterium > Methylobacterium sp. WL6. The sequence goes on from NZ_VRVH01000025.1 coordinate 13,034, forward strand.
CCGATATCGACGGGGAGCAGGCCGCCCGTCGTGCCGATCGGCCGGCATCGGGCGATCGGGAAGGCGGATCGGCGCCGATGTGCGAGACGAGGCCGGGCGAAGCGTCGCGCGGGGCCGACCGGATGGTTGGTGCTCCGGCAGCCGCACCGTGCTCTGGCAGCCACACTCGGCATCGACGTTCGCCGACACGGACAAGCTGCCACACTCTGTCCCAAGCGATCACCCAACTCTCTGCGCATCCAGCGAGGCAAGGCGAGGTCGCGATGAGCACGAACGAACAGGCAAACGCAGGCGCCGTCGTGCCCTTTCCCGCCCGGATCTCTGCCGCGGTCGCGGACGCGGACACCGCCTCGATCATCGCCGTGCTGCAGGACCAGCTCGTCCTAGCTCGCGAAGGCAAGCTGCGATCGGTCGCCGTCGTGTCCGTGTCCGCAGATGGCGAGGCGGTCGGCACGCAGTGGTCGTGCAAGGGGGCCGACATCACCGGCCTGATCGGGAAGTTGACCGTCCTGACGCACGACCTGATGGCAGCGAGGACATAGCTGCGCCCGTCCGCCGAGCCGCGATCCGTGAAAACCCGAACCGGCCTGTGAGAACCGCGTCCTTCGGCGCTTTTCCGGCCAAGCTCAGACCTCGGCAGCCTCTCCCGACGCGCCGGTCTCCGGCGGCTTCGGAGCCGACGCTTCGGCAATGTCCCGATACCAGCGCCAACGGGCTTTGCTGACGCGGCGCCGCTGGCCGGTCGCGTCGACGAAGTCGCCCGCGACGACCGCGTCGGGATCGGCTTTCACAAGACGGCAATACGTGCGCGCCATCTGAATGGCGTCGACCTGATCGAGCAGCGGTTTCCGGGTCACGACAGCATCCCCATCGCAAAAGACACGTCCCTGCCATACTGGGCTAAGTTTTTGTCAACGAACCGCCTCTATCTGCAACGATACGGAGGCCGTCGGGCGACGAGGCGAATCCAAAGCCGCGCCGGCCCTGTCCAGCGATCCTCTTCCACTTCATCACGATGCCTCGGATCACGGCCATGCGGCCGCCGGCCGAGTTCGACAGTCAGGATTGGCGTCCGTGAACTTCACCGTCACCGCTCGCATATCGGCACAACGGTTTTCGCATCACTACAACTCGATGCTGGACGCTCTGGAGCAAGGCCTATCGCTGCAGGCCTCGGGCCTGGCCGACGTCCGGATCGTCGACGGCAATGGTCACGCCCGCACCCCTGCCGCGATCTATCAACTCCTGTTCGGAGCCAAGGACACCGTCGCCCCGACCGGCGGGGAAACCGCCGTCCTCGCCCTGGCGGCCTGACACCCCCTCGGCCTGAACGGCGTCGCGGTGGCGGCCCTCGCCGTGGGAGGTCTCGCACCCGTGTTCGCCCGGAGGCCGCCGGGCCCGGTCGATCCGTCCGTCGCCGTCGGCACAGGGGAGACGTCCCGCGTTTGCCTGGCGGTCGGCACCGGCCCACATTCGGCGGCACGCAGCCTCCTGAAGGGACTCCGGTGATGGACCCGCACAATTACCTCCTGATCGCGTGGGCCGTCGGCGCGTTGGCGATCGGTCTTGGAACCGCTTGGCTCGCGCGCCGGGCGCCCTGAGCGTCACCCGGAGAGCAACAGGCTCGGGTTTGGCGCCCGAACCGAGCACGAACGCCGGATCGTCGGCGCGACGATGCGGCACCGGCCGGCGCGTCACGCGTCATGGGACCACCGATGCCCCGCCGGCTCGAAGTCGCCCTCGTCTGTCGGCCGCCGCGATGCCGGAACGGCGGGCATAGCCGCCGCGATCACCCCGGGCGTCGACCCAGCGCAGGATCGTCGCCAGCAGGAGGCGGTCGGCGACGCAGGGGTCATTCGGAGCGCCGCCCCCGTCCATGTCGTCGGGCGGCCTCCATGCTCGGGCGGCGAACTTGCCCATCCCGTCCGAAGGCTCGGCGGCTCGAGGCCGTTGCGACCTCACCCGCTCTGCCGCCTCGCCGCGGCCGACCCGCGATCGCCGTCGAAAGGTCACGTGCGGGACGGCAATCCCGTGCGCCCGTCGCCGCCCTCGACGCCGATCATGGCGCGACACGTCCGGCCGGACCGGGCCGGCTCCCGGGGGCCGACCGCCTGCCGGCGGCCGCACGTCCGGGTGAGACGCAGATACACGTCGTAGAGGTCGGCGTGGTCGCCGAACCGCTGCCGGAGGCGCGCCAGGTCGTAGGTGCCGCGCCGGTTGCACGGCGGGCACGCGACGACGAGCCGGCGGCCCCGGAGATCGCACAGGCGCTCCCTCAGCCGGTTTTCGCGATCGGAAACGCACCCACCGGCATCGCCGCCATCGGCGGGCCGGGGCGGCCAGGATCGCGCTGGCCGATCGGAGCGCGCGAGCTGGCTTTCGAGGACATGGAGCCGTTCCCGCCGATGTGCGCGATGGCGCGGCCGCCGGTCCGGTCGCGCGGACCTGTCCCCGCACCTCCGGGCTCGATGCGGAGCGCCGGGCGAAGCGATGAACGAGACCATGGTTTTGGAAAGGTGATGGCTCCCCGAGCCGTTCTCAAACAACCCTTTATCATCAAGACTGTTTGTCCCGCACCTGGGGGGAGGGGGGTCATTGAGCGGAAGGGTTATTTTCGGCGGCCCCCGCACCGACATCGCCTTGGTAGCGTCCGCTCCCGCCTGCCACGACGATCACCCCATGCGCGACCCGACCGTCAGCCTGTTCCGGTTCGCGAGCGGGCACACGGTGGACCCGGCCGCCGCGGTGAAGGACCATGAGCCATCGCGGAAGGCGGTCGCCGAGCCCGGCGCATCCGGGAATTCTCGGCACGGCATGGTGCGAACCGCGATCCTGTTGGCGCGGCCGACGGCCCCGCGAGCGACTTAGCCGAGCGCTCGCATCCATGTTGCTGCAGCCGGTGAACTAGGGAATTCTAGTTCTCCAGATGTTTCGCGTGACGCGCGGTAGTCCCGAGGGCTCTGGCCGTAAGCCTCCCGGAAGGTTCGGCTGAAGTGGCTGAAATTACCGAACCCGTAGGCTTCACTGATCACGCCGATATTTCGGCCCTCATGCGGATCATCCAAAGCCGCCCTCACGGCAGCGAGACGTTGCTGCATCAGATAGCGGGCTACCCCGCCTTCAGCTTCGAACAGGTGGTACAATCGGGTCCGAGACAAACCGACAGCCGATGCGATCTGCTCGACCGTCAGCGCCTTGGCAAGGTTGCTGCGGATGTACCGTTTCGAGGCGGACAATCGGGCCATGCTTGCCGGGGCACTTGCCATCGCCTGCCGATCCCGGTCGGGCCGGGCTGTGGCTGCAAGCAAGTGGAGCGTGGCCTGCGCAATGTCGAGCGCCTGGTCCGTCCCTATCGTGTGCCGATGCGCGACCAAGCCGCGGAGATGTTCAGCAAGCAGGCAGGCCGTTGGACCAGCGAGGATCGCCCCATGCAGCGTTTCTTCGTTAGGAAGCAGGCGAGCGACGCTGTCGCGCGCGAGGCTCACGATTAGTGAGTTTGTTTCGCGAACTCGGCTGCGTCGATAAGGCTGCGACAGGTCGTTGAGCGTGAAAGCACCGGGCGGAACTTTTTGGGTGCCGTGATCCGACTCGATCGCGTAGGTGTGCTGGCTCAGCAGCAGGGTGAACCGCTCCTGGCCATCCTGCCTGATCTTAGATCGCGTGCGGCCTGTCCTCTGAGGCGACGCGTTCATGACGTGCAGCAGGACCGGACCGATTTGTGTGGTGTCGATGCGAGCAGAGAAGCCGTGCGGGTCCGCATCCAGATCGTGAGCGCTGAACAAGGTCCGCCACGCGTCGAAGCGATCGCGCTCAGGCAAGTCATCGGTCGAGAACGAAGAATGCCGAACAACGCTCATGACGCTGCTTCTTTTCCTCGAGGAGATCGCCTCTCGCGAGGGAGGGGCCGCAGGTCTACTCGCCCTGAGATGCAATGAAGCGCTGTTCAGGGAGTAGGGCGAGCATCGGCGTACTCGATTTGCGGGTCGCTTTCCATCTTCTGGTTGAGCGTCTGAAAACTGCGTCGAGACCTCGCACGCCCTGCAGCGTGTGACGATCGTCATCGCCCGACGCGCCCTCAGATTGCAGCACCCGCCGTCACGGCTTTGTCCCGCTCTACTCGATCGGGTCGGGCTTCCTCGGGATGCTCGCGGCCGAGAGGGGTACGCGAGGCTGGCGTGAGTAGCCTCATCGGCTCCCGCACGCAGCCCGACAGCGACTGCGACCTCATCGCCCGCGATGCGGATCGCTACCGCGTCGGCCGGATCCGGCGCGAGCACGGCAACCTGCAGCGGGGGGCGTTCTTCCCGAAGGGGGTCCAAGGCTGCGCCTGGCACAACTGGCTGCGGGTCGAGAGCAAGGGACGAGGCGACTGAGCGCCTGCATGTCGCGTGGCGCGCGTGAATGGCGATCGACGAGGCGGGTACGGCAGGGCCGAACGCCGCGTTGTGCCGCCCGGCCCGCGCCTCCACCCCGCCGGCCGTACCATCGTGCGGCATGATCCGGATTATCGAGCGAGCCCTTGCGGAGCCCCCAGCCGATCGATCGGAGCGCCTGGAGACAATTCAGCAGCCATCCTTGCAGCCATCCTTGCAGCCATCCTGGCAGCGTTCCCGGACGCGACGATCGAGATCGTCCCGGGCCCGCTCGACGACGACCACGCGGTGGAGGTTCGGCGTCCGCTCTCGCATCCCGACGCGTCGCAGGCCGTCCGGAAGCGCCGGGGCGACTTCAGTCCCGTCGGCAGCGCGGCCGAGCCGTAGCCGTCAGATGCACGGAACGCCCGCTCATCGTGGCTTGCGGGGTGCGATGGCGCGTTGCGGACCGTCGTCGCCCCAAGCCCGAGGACGATACCGCGCCTGACAGGTCGGCGGGGGCGACATCTGTCGCGGAGCCATCCCTCTCGACGCTCACGCCTCCATGTGATTGCTGATGGTACCGGCCTTCGTAGAGCCGGACCTCGGGAGTGACCATGCGAACCAGTGGCGTCATCATCGCCGTGCTCGGCTGCGCCCTGGGCGTCGCGCCTGCGCAATCCCGCATCGTGGGCATCGATATCACGACGGTCGAGCCCTTCGCCGACGGGGTCGCGTTCGGTGCGGCCGGCGCCTACGAGCGCGTCATCGGCACGGCGCGCGGCGAGCTGGACCCGGCGGACCCGGCCAATGCCGGCATCGTCGACATCGCGCTCGCACCCCGCAACGCGCGCGGCATGGTCGCGTACCAGACCGACCTGTTCATGCTGCGCCCGAAGGATCCGGCCCGCGGCAGCGGCACGCTGCTGTTCGAGGTGCTGAACCGCGGCCGCAAGTTCCTGTTCAACTGGGTGCTCGACGCGCCGGCCCAGGCGGCCCAGGCCGTCAACGATCCGCGCACCGCCACCGACGCCGGCACCGGCCTCGTCCTGCGCCGCGGCGACACGGTCGTCTGGTCGGGCTGGGAGGCGGACGCGCTGCGCCAGCAGGGCGGCATGGCCATCGACGTTCCGGTCGCCGGCCGCAACGGCACGCCGATCGTCGAGACGGTGCGCGACGAGCTCGTCAGCGCGACGCGCGGGCCGCCCGAGGCCCCGTTCTACCTCACCTTCAAGACCGCCGGCCCGGACAAGGCCGACGCGCGGCTCACCGTTCGCCGGCGCGAGGGCGATCCGCCTCGCCCGGTCCCGGCCGAAGCCTGGCACTACGCCACGCCGCGACAGCTGGAGTTGCTGCCCAAGGGTACCAAGCCCCTGCCGGGATCGCTCTACGAGTTCACCTACCCGGCCACCGAACCGAAGGTGCTCGGCATCGGCTTCGCCGCGACGCGGGACGTGGTGGCTTATCTGCGCGGTGGAGCCGCCGACGGCGCGAACCCGGCCGGCGGCACCATCCGCCATGCCGTCGCCCTCGGCATCTCGCAGAGCGGGCGCTACCTGCGCGACTTCGTCTACCAGGGCTTCAACCGTGACGAAGCCGGCCGCCGCGTCTTCGACGGCATGCTCTCGCACATCGCGGGCGTCGGCGGCATCTTCCTCAACGCCCGGTTCGGGCAGCCCTCCCGCACCAACACGCAGCACGAGGACCACCTCTATCCCGAGAACGCCTTTCCGTTCTCGACCGCACGGCAGCACGATCCGGTCACCGGCCGAACCGGCGCGCTGCTGCGCGGCGACGGCTTCGATCCGCTCCTGATCGAGGTGAACACCGGGACCGAGTACTGGCAGAAGGGCGCCTCGATGCTCACGACGGATCCGCTCGGCCGGACCGACGTGGCGCTGCCCGAGACGTCGCGCGCCTTCCTGGTCTCCAGCGGCTTTCACTACGGGCGCGCCGGTCTGACCTCGACCAAGGGGGCGTGCGCGAACCTGCGCAGCACCCTGAACCCGGCGCCGGCCCTGCGGGCGCTGCTGGTCGCGCTCGAGGAATGGGTGACCGCGGGCAAGGCCCCGCCGGACAGCCGTGTCCCGCGGTTGTCGGACGGCACGCTGGTGGACGCCGCCGAGATCGGCTTTCCGTTCCTGGTCGGCATCCCGGTCCCGACGACGCCGAACGCGATCGCGCGGTTCGGCACCTACGTCGATCCCCGCCCCGAGACCGGGCCGCAGTACCGCCCGCTGGTGCCGCGGGTCGACGCGGACGGCAACGACGTGGCGGGCATCCGCCTACCCGCCGTCGCAGCCCCCCGCGCGACCTTCACCGGCTGGAACCTGTATGCCGACCCGTTCCCGGCCGGCGCCCTGTGCGATCGTGAGGGCAGCGAGATCCCCTTCGCACGCACACGGGCCGAACGGACGGCCGCCGGCGACCCCCGCCCGTCCCTGGAGGAGCGCTACGCCGAGCCGGACGCCTACGTCGCGGCTGTCGCGAAGTCGGTCGATGCTCTCGTCTCGGATCGCCTGCTGGTGCGCGAGGACGGAGACCGGCTGATCGCGGCGGCACGCCAAGGAGCGACCCCCTAGCCGAAACTGGCAGGTCGAAGAGAAAGCTGGGCCACCGCTCGCGCGGTCTCGCTCCATGGAGAGTTCATGCGCGCACGTCTCACCGGCGCTGCTCTGTTCGTCCTCGCGGCGGCCGGCGCCTCGGCTCAACCCTACGACGATCGGCGCCCTCCGCCTCCATCGGATGAGGATTACGACGGGCCGCCACACCGCTACCGACCGCCCCCGCCGGACTTCGATGACGACAGGCCGCTGCCTCCGCCGCGTCGGCGGGGGCCGCCTCCGCCGGATGACGACGACGATGACGGCCCGCCCCCGCCGCCCCGGTCACGCGCCTACTGAAGCCCGCGAACACGCTCCCTCTCGCGTAGGACCCGTTCGCTTTTTGTGCTGGCTGTGGCGTGGCTGTAGCAGCCACAGCGGAGCCCTTCGGTTACCGTGAGGCATCCTTCAGGTGCCTCACATGCTCACGTTGACCTCGATCATCACCCGCAGCGTCCTCGCTGTCGCGACCGTGGGCGGCCTTGCGATCCTGGCCGACGGCGCGGTGCGATCTCAGCTCGAGCGGGCTGTGCGGAGCAATCTGAACGTCGTCGGGCGTGCTCCGGCGCCGATGCGGGTTGCCCGGGTGGATGAGCGCTACGTCGCAAAGGGGCTCGATCGGGGTCGGCTTGGCGCCACCATGCGAATGGTTGGCACCGACGACGCGCAGTAAGCGCATCACGCACCGTCGATCCGGGGCCTAAGTCCATCGCTCCGCTTGCCGCGGGCGACCTCGCGCATGGCCTCGTCCGGCAGCGGCCGCTGAAGCTGCAATGCCTCCTCCACCGGCGCCTCCAGCCACGTGCGCCACTCCTCCGGCGTGGTCAGCAGCGCCGGCATCGCCTTCGGATGCACCGGCCCGACGACGCCGTTCGCCTCCGTCGTGAGGAAGGCGTAGAGCCGGTGTTCCTCCTCGACGGGCTCGTCGCGCTTCGGGCCGCGCACGCCCGTCCACGGTCGCCAGATCCCGGCGAAGGCGAACAGCGGCCGGTCCGCGTCGAGCGCGAACCACACCGGCGTCTTGCGCGGCTTGGTGTCCGCGTACTCGCTGAACGAGGACACCGGCACGAGGCAGCGCTGCTCCGGCTTCAGCCACGGGCGCCAGTAGGGCGACCTCACGTTCCGCACGTTCGTGACCGGGTGCTGCGGCCCCTTGCTCGACGGCGAGGGGAAGCCCCAGCGCATCATCGCCAACGCGCGCTCGCCCTCGGCCAAACGCACCACCGGCGCCATCTGGTCGGGGAAGATCGCCGGCAGCGGCGGCAGGTTGCCGGTCTCGTCGCGCTCGACCCCGAAGGCCTTGCGGATCGCGTCCTGGCCCCTGTCGAGGCTGTAGAGGTTGCACATCCCGACATCGTGCGCCGCCAAAGCGCGAAAGGGCAAGGCACGCTGCGCGAGCCCGATTGCATCCCGCATCATATGAATTCAAAATTCGCTCGCGCGACTTGCCCCGATGAAGGGCGAGCGCTGCGGAGGACCATCGATGAGCACTCGGCGCGACTTCCTGCATCTCACGGCCGCCGCGACGGCGGTCGGGGCCCTGGTCGGGTCAGCCTCGGCGCAGGCGCCAGCCTCGGGTCCGGGGCATCCGATACCCCCGCCGAGCGGAGAGGCTCTGCGTCTCGTCACCTTCGCACCCGACGCGGGCAGCACGCCGCGGCTCGGTGTGGTCCGCTCGGACGGGCGCGTCGTCGACCTGACGCAGGTTGGAGTGCCGGGCGTGGATCCGGCGCAGATGGTCTCGCTCATCACGGCAGGACCGGCCGCGCTCGATGCCGTGCGCCGGGCCGCGGCCGCCGGGGATGGCCCGCAGGTCGAGACGGTGCGGCTGCTGGCGCCGATCCCGGCACCGACGCGCAACATCTACGCGGTCGGCTGGAACTACCTGGAGCACTTCGCCGAGGGTCAGGCCGTCCGGGGGACGAACGCTGAGTACCCCGCCCATCCCGTGTTCTTCACCAAGGGCGTCAACACGATCAACGGCCCCTACGACCCGATCCCCTACGATGCTTCGGTGTCGACGGCGATCGACTGGGAGGTCGAGCTCGCCGTCATCATCGGCACGGGCGGACGCAACATCACAGAAGCCGACGCGATGGCCCACGTGTTCGGCTACAGCGTCATCAACGACACCACGGCGCGCGACATGCAGATCAAGCTGCACGGCGGGCAGTGGTTCAAGGGGAAGAGCCTGGACGGGTACGGACCGATCGGCCCGTGGATCGTGCCTGCATCCGACCTCGATCCCTCCAATCTCCGTCTGCTGACCCGCGTCAACGGCGTGGTGAAACAGGACGCCTCGACCGCTCAGATGTACTTCAAGGTCGCCCGCATCATCGCCGAGCTGTCGCACGGCCTCACCCTCGTGCCCGGCGACATCATCGCCACCGGCACGCCCCCCGGCATCGGCAACGCGCGCAAGCCGCCCGAATTCCTCAAGCCGGGCGATGTGATGGAGACGGAGATCGTCGGCCTCGGCACCCTGCGCAACGTGATCCAGGCCGTCCCGGCGTAAGAGGTGCGCCCTCGATCGAGAGGCGGGCGCTCAATCAGCCGGCCACCGCGATCGGCAGCGCGCCGACCTGCGTCGTGGGGCGCGGCGTCCGCATCTCGAACTTCGTGCCCCAAATCCGCACGGCCTCAAGGTCGGCACGGGTCAGCAGAACGCTGCCAACCGTCATGGGGTCCGGCACGCAACGATTTTGCAGCGCAACACGTTGGCTTGGTATGCCAAGCGTCACCCCCTTCGAAATCACGATCTTAGCGGCCGGCGCCCAGCGTACCCTGTTCGCCTCGACCGAGCGGGAGGCGGCTCTGATGGCCGAGTCGGTGCTGCGTCGTCTGGACGGTAAGCATGCCCTTATCGGTTTCTGGATCGACGCCCCGGATCGGGGCGCCCTGAAGCGCCTGGGAGCCTACCTCGGAAATGTGCTCGTCGAGATGACGGGTACGGGTGAGGTGCTGGTATAGACGGCGTGTTCAAGAACGCCGCCGACGAGACCGGCGAGCTGGAAGGCGCAACGCTCCTTGGGCAGTTCGGCGAGGTGCCGGAGGATTTCGCCGAGAGCCTGCGGGGCGGATAACGGTACGGGAAACCCGCCCGATGGACCGGGCGGGTTGTCGCGAGCCTAGGGATTTCCGGCGTCGCCGCCGCCCTGCGCTTGGTCCTTGTCATCCCCCAGCCGATTGGCCGAGTGATCCTGGTACTGCTCGGTCTGCACGGTCTTGCTGTCCAGGCCGCGCTCATCCCCATGCTGGGCCTTGTCGCGATTGCTGAGCACCGCGTTGTCCTCGATCACGCCTTCCGGCAACTCGGTCATCGCTCCCGAGCCCGATCCCTTGCCCTGGCTTCCAGGGTGCATGCCGTGCTTGCCTGCATTCGCCATCGTCGCTCTCCTGTCGTTCCAGGGGGCGGATCGATACGCCCCCGCCGGATGAGCAGGGCAAACCGATCGCTGCAGGGCTCGTTCCTGTGGCACGTGAACGCGTACGGTTCGGCCCCGCCCCGGTCTGCTCACGGGACGGGGGGAATCCCGGATCTCACCGCGTCTCGACGACGCCGTCGCTGGGGCTATCCTGCCGGGATGCGACGAGCGTCTGGCACGGTAACGGCTTGGCAACCGCACGCGCATGAAAATCGCGGCATGCCGACCTTGTCCGCCCCGCGCCTACTCACCTTCCTCGCTTCCGCAGTGCTGATCGGCCTGGCGGTCGCCAGCCTCTACACGAAGGTCCCGATGGTCGGGCGCACGGTGCTCGCGCACCGGCAGTGGTTCTTCATCGGCGCCTACGCTCTGCTCGCGCTCGGGGTGACGACCAAGAGCCTTTGAACCACCCGCCGGGTCGACACGACCGCAGGTCCCGCTAAGTCGACGCTGCGAGGATCTCCATGAGGCTTGCCGCGCGGGGTGAGCCACGGCCTCGCGGAGGTGGGCCTGCATTCTCAGCGCGTAGCTCAGAAGCTGCCCGACGTGATCCTCGATCGGATCGCAGACCTTCACGCACCGCATCGGGGCCGGAACGATTTGACCCCGAAGCACCCTCCGACCACACCGGCCGTAGGTGCCCTTGTTCCAGGCCGAACGTGCGGACCGTGCACGGCTTGCTGCCGGGTTCCCGCGATCGAGGTGCTTGCCAAGCCTGCGGGCGTTCTCTGTCGGCATAGCACTGGCACGGCGTGCGGGATCTATCAGGATCGCCCTGAGGTGTGCGTGCGGTGGTACTGTCTCTGGCGCAAGATCGGCGCATTGCCGAACGCGCTGAGGCCAGACCGATCAGGGGTGATCTTCGCGATCGAGGGCAGTGCGCCTTGCGCGAATGGTCTCGAAGGGGCCTGCGTCGTGGGTCGCGCCGTGAAAGGAGCGGGTGCTATCGCGAGTGCGGAAGCGACCGAGGCGTTCGCTATGTTCGTCCGCGAAGGGTCGTTGCCGGTGTGGAAGGTGTCCAACCGTAAGGCGACCCTGATGCGCCCCGATCAGCGCACCCAAGCACTGTAGATTCGGGGCGCCGACTCTGCCGGAGGCGGGCTTTTCAGGTGCTTTGCCCATCCCCCGGACGGGACAGTTTTAGGCTGCCTTCAGATTGCCGGCAGACAGCTTGCCGCTGCGCTTGTCGGTCTCTTCCTCATAAGAGACCTTCTGGCCCTCGACCAGGTTTTGCATCCCGGCGCGCTCGACGGCCGAGATGTGAACGAACACATCCTTGCCGCCGTCGTTCGGCTCGATGAAGCCGTAGCCCTTGGTCTCGTTGAACCACTTTACGGTGCCGATGCTCATAGAAGTTCCTAGACGTCTCGGGCGCACCAAAGCGGGGCGCTCGCAGGCCAAACGGATGGCCCTCACGCGACGTTCCAAAGAGCGAAGCCCGCCGCGGCGGTGCCGGGCGGGCTGAGCCTCGTCAAGGCCATACGGGCCCGAACTGGTTTACATGCCGTGGCGCATCATGCCCCGACGATGCATGTGGTGGCGCATCATCGGCCGGCGCATCATACGACGATGCATCATCCGGCGCTCCATGCGGACATTCGTCACCAGCTCGGCGGGTGCGGCCACAGCGGCGGACGGGCCCATGGGTGCAGCGGAGGCGGACGTGGAGAGTGACGCTGCGCCGAGCGCGGCGAACAGGGCGGCGGCGATGATGGATGAGCGCAAGATGGTTCTCCTCGCATGCCGCCAGAAGCGACAGCCTTCTCCCGTCGGTCGACCGGAGAATGGGAGAACCAAGCTCAAGCTCGTTTCGATCCGTTCGATCGTGGACCCGTAAGCGCGTGGAATGCGCAGCCGGGCACTTCAGATATTCCTCCGGTCCAAAAGGCCGATCGGCGACGCTTCACCGACACCATGGCGCTGCTCCACACCAGCGCATAGGCGTGGGCGGTATCGAGCCCGTTGTGATGGGATCTCCGTCTCCCACCCGCCTCGCCACCTGATCCGGGGGCCGGTTGATCTGCATCAGCATGACGGCCGCAAAGCAGCAGAGGGCCAGCGACGTGATCCAGAGAAGGGCTCGTGCGGTCCGCTTGGTACGCTTCGACATGCCCGCGAAGGTGTCGGCCGGCGGTTAGCAGGCGCTTAATGGAACGCTGGAGGCGAAGCAGGCCTGTCCCCCGATCCGATCACGGCGGATGGGTGCGTCGTTCATCTCACCGGCCACCCGGTCCTGAGCCGGGCTTGCTGGGAAGGTGCCCGTGATCCGTTGCCAGCCGGTCGATCAGCAGAGGCGGCCGGGCCGGCATAGGTCTGCGTACCCGGTGTTGGTATAGTGCCGGCGAACAGGGAAGGCGCTGCCCGGCGCAGGCGGCCCTCTTGAGCCCCTCGGCGATCCGCCGGCTCGATCACGCCTTGAACGCTGTACGCGCCGAGGCCCTATATGTCGGGCATGATCACCTTCACGCCGAACCCGCATACGATACGGATCAACCCGTCCAAGTCGGAGCCAGGACGCTTCGACTGGACGATCATGAAGGATGATTTGGTCGTACGCCAATCGATCCGATCTTTCGGATCACAGGGGGCATCCGAGGCAAGTGCCGATACGGCATTTCGAGAGATAACAGCCCTTTGGCAGACTGCGCGGTAAGTCCAGGACGAGCCGAAAGTACCGATCGGGACGCTCGGTTCACGACGGTACCTGCCGCCTGGACGCCCGCACAGTGGCGGCGACCGCTTTTGTTTGTCGCGACGTGCTCGCGGCACCGCGCAACGACGACCTCATGCGCGCCGCCCCACCATCGGCGTGCCGGCGGCCTCGGTGCCCGCCAGGATCTTGCTCAATCTCAGCTGAAATCCTCAGGATCCTTTGGAGTTATTTTCTCTGTACCCGATTGCCTCCGCGAGACGTTGTCCCTTCAGAACCAGCAAAATGAGGCGATCATGCGAGAAATCGCGCTGCCGTCCATGCCGGTGTACGTTGGTCTATGTCTTATGATCCTGGGAATGGAGTCGGAGCACTTGGCCTGCCGCCGATGGCGCATGGTACAGCATTCCAAGGAACTCGATATCCGGGTGGTGCTGGGCTTCAGCCTACCCCTGGCAGGGTTCCTCCTGATGTGGCTCGGACGTGCCTGATCTGAACTCGCTGCCGGATCACGGGATCGAACATGCAAGGAGCGTTTTATGCCTCAGCAACCGAGCCTCGCGGATCAGCGATCTCACAGGGCTGACGATGCCGGGCGTTCCCCTGCAGCCGAAAGGGATGCCGAAGCCGACGATACGTTGGCGCAAGCCCGTATCGAAAAACATCGTGAAGCCGCCAACCACGTTCGCATGACGGTCACCGGCAACGCTGCGAACGCCGAGAAGGGCGACAGCGGAAAGGACGATCAGTGAGGCATGCGCTTGAAGGCCCGACATCAAGCGTTCACCGGTCGTCGAAGCCAAAGCCTGCAAGTTGATGGCCACGGCTGTCGGGATCGAGGGCGGGAACATCCAGCGTCACGCCGTCCCGACATCGTGGCCTATGGAAGACCAAAGCGCTTCCAGGAGCTTCGACCGCTGGTCGGAAAAGCCGGAATTCATTTCGGTGATCCGGAGGATCGCCTCGTCGACCGCATCCAGTCCTCCAATGGCGTGAATGCTTTCACCGATTGTGCGAAGCTGCGCCGCGATCGCCGCCGAGGCCGACTCATTCAAGAACGGTGTGTGGCCCACTTCGGTATCGTCGAAGCGGTTCCACTCGATCTGTCGCAGAAGGGCATCGACAGCGCAGTCCTGATTGGTCGCGATGTGGTCCTGCTCCTGAATTGCCTGAGGCCTTCGACCGAAATTGTAGGGCTTTGGAGCGACCTTCCCCGCTCTTAAGGATCAGATGAATGGATGTCGTTCTCACACCGACAGGGCCGGCCGGCAAGGCATGGGATCTCAAAGATCGGCTGGGACGGAGCCTCGGCAAGATCACAAGGCCGAAGGATACCGACGATTTCCAGATCCAGCCGGATGAGGCGGGCCTTCTCGTGACTGTGAAACGCGCGCACGCCTCCCTCGACGCCGCGATGTCGGCCATCGCAAGCGTCGCCAATGGCGCGTGCACGCTGGACAGCCAGGATTGGGGTTAGGGCTCAAAGCGCGAGATACGCATGTTCGAGCCATGAGACGCGAAACATTTGAATGCGGCTCGGCTCGGCGCGGCCGTTCGTTCCGTCCCTTCGGCCAGCCTCGTTCCTGCTGGCGAGCTGATCCGGACGGTGATTTTCGTCCGGCTCCGCGCCTTCTCCTCACGGAACCGGCTGCCGGAACCACCTCCGATTTCGGAGATGAACTTCAGACCCGCACGCTCGAAGGCTCCTGGCATCGGTCGGCTCCGCGTTTCGCCCCGTGGACGATCTGCTGAGGCAGCGAAGGAAGCGGAAGGTCGTGCTCGTCCAGCAGGAAGGCTGCGCTGAGTAGCGCCCGGATATGTTGCTCGGGACTGGCCGACTCATGATCTGCGCGTCCAGCACCTGATCGGCGAGGAGGCCGGCAAGGCGGGAGACCTCGGACAGGCGTTCCCAGGGCTGCCGTCGTCGTCTCGACCGAAAGCGCCGAGCGCTTCGCCGCCACCGTCGCCCCGCTGGTCAACCGCGACGGCACCTTCGACCGCTCCGCCATCAAGCGCGCCGCGATCCGTTCGGCTCAGGCCCGCATGGAAGTGACTGGCGACGCCTGGGGCATGTGCATGTCCTATGCGCTCGCGGGCGCCTGGGCCGCCGCCAAGGTCCTCCCGCGCCGACCGCGCGCATCGCGGTCGGACCGATGGCCTCCGACCGGCTCCGCTCCCCCGCCGTCCGCCTGCTGCACGCCCGGCAGGATCACGCGGCCTGCCTCCGCCTTGGGGCCTCCTACCGGCACCGGATCCGCGGCCGGCGAGACCGATCAGCGCGAGGCCCATGCCTGGGCGCTCGGCCTTGCCCGCCGCTGACGCCTCGTCGCTGCCGAACGGAGCGAGACGCGCTGATGGCCGACCTCGCCCGCCGCACCGTTTCTCGGTGCCTTCCTGCCTCTCGTAGCCGCACGGATGCCTGCCATCGCCTCTGACGGCGTGCTGCCGGTCGCGGCGGCCGAGCGCGCGGTGATCCCGTTCGCGCCTCTCCCTTGGGGCGGCCGGGGCAACAGTCTGGCTGCCGCTGGCGTGGCGTGGCTTGAGGTCATGGCGGGACGGTAAGGCAGGCGCGTTGGCGCTTCGCTCAGCGGCACAGCGGCAGCCCAACACCAAGCAGGCAGGGGCCGCCGACAATCGGGCAGCCCCCCATGCTCTCGAACGTGGCCTGCCGCGCGAGTCGCTGCGGAGCGACACTGGCGAATGTGGCTCCCGCCGAGAGGCAGATCAGGCTGAGAGCGAACATCGTGCTCTCACCGCTTCCTCGGCGCACCGGACACGGGCAGGACCATCGACCCGGCACGAAGCCGCCCGGCATCGATGTGTCGAGACCGCCAAGATCGCATCCCTCATCTGAGGGATGCGATCTTGGCTCTCGTGCCGGCGTCAGCCGAATCGCCGTATCGCGCCTCAGCGCTTGCCGTCGTGATCACCATCGCGCATCGCGCCAGTTGGCTCCTGGACATGAGCTTCGAGGAACCAGAGCTGCTTATCGACGCCGCGCGAGACCTCAGTGAAGAGGTCCGCCGTGCCGGCATCGCCCGCCTCGTCGGTGTCGTCGATGTTTTGGCGGACGGCGTTCGCATAGACCGCATAGCGATCGATCAGCGCCGCAAGATGGTCTGCGATCCGATAGGCGTCGAGCGGATACGGTGCGAGCTGCGAGCCAGCGGCCACCGCGGTCGCCGTGCCCCGCGCCGTGCCGCCGAGCTGCGTGATGCGCTCGGCAACCTTGTCGTTGTAATCGTCGAGTTCGGTACGGAACCCATCCAGCATCAGGTGGATGCCGATGAACTGCGGACCCTTCAGGTTCCAGTGGGCCTGCTTGACCGCCAGCGCCAAGTCGATGCCGTCCGCGAGCCGGGCGTTGAGCGCGTCGGTCGAGACCTGCTTCGCGTTGGACTTGGTGCCGTTCTGGGTCTCGTGGAGGCGCTGCCCCTGGGAGGCGTTCGTGTCGGCCATGGTAGGTCCCTTCAAGTTTCAGCAACAGCCGGAAGGCGCTCTGCAGCAGCCTAGGCGACAGCGTCTGGGATGCGCGCGATGAGCGCTCGCTCCCTTCAAGACCGCCATCGGGCGCGGGTTCCTCTGCAACGATCGAACGACGGTGCTGGGCACCGTGGGTGGCTAGAATTGCCGCGCTGCTCGGCGAGCAGGAGCCGGATGAAGAGGCCGAGCCTCGGGCGATCCTCGTGGGGCGACTTCAAGGCGAATGAGGGCTAGAGGCTTCAGGCAGGCGCCGATGCGATTGCACGGCGCCTCAGCTGGCGGGCACAGGCTCGCCATCCCCCACCCTTACGGAGACCGGATTGAAAGAGCCCGAGCAAGGCAGTCCTGAAGCCATCTACGTCTCAGCCATGGTCGGAGAGATGATGCGTCGCGTCCTCGATGACGCCCTTCTCGACCTCGCCAAAGCGAAAGGGCCGAGCTACCTTGACACATTCCTTGAACGTGAACTCGCACGTTACAGCGACCTGTTCCGCGAGCGGGTGGACGACAGGCCCGAGACCACGGATGCGTTGCGAGCTTGGTTCCTCGTGGATGGACAGACAGCCCTACGGGAAGTTGTCGCTCGCGCTATGACCGCTGCGAACCGCGAGTAGCCAGTCTGAGATAGCGCCGCAGTCGATGCCGGATAGGGCGCACTCGGGAAGCGGGTTCCCATGAGGCTGGACCTGCTACAGCAGCTCCCGGCGCCTCACTCCGAAACGTCCCCGGATGATTTCGCTTCACCGCTGCATGGGTCTTGCTTGCAAGGCTCCACCTCGCCGCGCTGGATCACCATGCTCGACCGCCGCTCCTTGATCCTCGCTGCCGGCGCGAGCGCGATCGCGACCAGCGTTTGCGCTCAGCCACGGTCCGAGCGCTTGCGGCTTTGGCCCAGCGCCCCACCGGGTGGGGGCGGCCCGATGGGGACCCAACAGGCTGAGATCGATGGGGCCGCCTTCAACATATCCGAGCCCCTGCTGGACATCTTCATTCCGCCCAAGCCGAACGGTGCCGCGGCACTCGTCGTCGGCGGCGGCGGTTATCGACGCATCGGCCTGGTCAAGGAGGCCTATCCGGCCGCAGGCTGGCTGACCGACATCGGGGTGACGGCCTTCGTCCTCACCTACCGCCTACCCAACGAGGGCTGGGCCGACGGCACCTTGGTTCCCCTGCAGGACGCGCAACGGGCCATGCGGACGATGCGCTCGCGGGCGGAGGCGATGGGGCTCGACCGGCAGCGGATGGGGGTCGTCGGCTTCTCGGCGGGCGGACATCTCGCCGGCACGCTCGCGATGCGTGCCGGCCTACGCACCTACGCGCCGGTGGACGAGATCGATCGGCAGTTGGCCCGTCCCGACTTCGCGGCCCTGATCTATCCGGTCGTCACGCTGGAGCCGCCTTACGACAACACGGGCACCCGGCGGAACCTCGTCGGCGAGCAGCCGAAGCCCGAAGCGCGGACCGCCTGGTCGCTCCAGACACAGTTGCGTCCGGGCTGCCCGCCGCTCTTCCTCGTGCAGACCGACGACGATCCCGTGATCAGTCCGGAGAACAGCCGCATCCTCGACACGGCCTGTCGGCACATGAGCGTCCCGGTCGAGTTCCACCGCTTCAGCAAGGGCGGCCATGGTTTCGGCATTGGGGAGCCGGGCACGCCCGCAAGTGTCTGGCCCACCCTGTGTCATGCGTGGCTCCAGACCCTCGACATGCTGGGTTGAAGGCTGAACGTCGCTTCCGGTGCGTTGATCTCAGCCAGATCAGGGGATCATCCGGGCACCGCGAGCCGCGAATGGTCGTCGGCTGCATCGGGCGGGCGAACGCGCTCAAGGGGCCCTGGGGGGAGCGGGTTTCTGTGACGCACCATGGTTTACTGGGACGCTCGGAACCCGCCTTGACCGTTCCGGTTGCAATGCCGTGCCCGACACCGCTTACCTGCCCCGCATATCCGCGTTTCTCAAGGCCGCAGGACCCGGTCTTGTCGTGATGCTCGCCGACACCGATGTCGGGAGCCTGATCACCGCCGCGCAGAGCGGAGCGCGTTGGGGCTATTCCCTGCTTCTGCTGCAACTCCTGCTCGTGCCGATCCTCTACATCGTTCAGGAACTCACCGTCCGCCTCGGCACGGCGACAGGCCGTGGTCACGGCGCGCTAATCCGAGAGCATTTCGGACCCGCTTGGGCCTGGATTTCATTTGGCGGTCTCGTCGTGGCCGGTATCGGAGCCATCGTCACCGAGTTCTCGGGGATCGCCGGCATCGGTGACCTTTTCGGTGTGCCGCGGATCGTCAGCCTTGGTTTACCGGTGGCGATCCTGCTGTGGCTGGTGTTCACCGGGGGCTACCGGCGTGTCGAGGTGGTAGCCATCGCCGTCGGCTTGTTCGAACTCGTGTTCATCGGACTCGCTATTGCGGCCAAACCTGACCCAGGCGAAATCCTGGCCTCGTTCGCGCACATACCGCTAAACGACGGCGGCTTCCGGGTTCTCATCGCAGCCAATATCGGCGCAGTCATCATGCCATGGATGATCTTCTACCAGCAGTCGGCGATCGTCGATAAGGGCCTTGGCTGGCAACACGCACGCGACTCGCGCCTGGATACCCTCGTCGGTGCGATCATCTCGCAATGCGTGATGGGGGCGATCCTGATCGCGGCGGCCGCCACCATCGGGAAGGGCGGCCGCGGAACAGCCCAAGGGCTCGATACGGTCGGCCAACTAGCAGATGCCTTCACACCGGCGCTGGGCCCATGGCTCGGACACGTCGCCTTTGGGGTCGGCATCATCGCAGCGGCGTTCGTGGCACTCAACGTCGTCGCACTGGCGCTCGCGTGGGGCTTCGGCGACCTGACGGGCCGAGCGCACTCCCTCACACTGTCGCCGCGTCAGGCACCAGTTTTCTACGGCGCCTTCACCTTAGTTGTGGTCGCCGGTGCGATCGGAGTGCAGCTCGTACCGAACCTTGTAGCGCTCAACGTCGCCGTAGAAGTGATGAACGCGCTCCTGCTGCCGCTGGCCCTCGGCTTCCTCATCCTGCTCGCCACCCGTGCCTTGCCGCCAGACCGGCGGGTCGAAGGCACCTACAAATGGGTGGTCTACGTCGTATCCGGCCTCACGATCGCCTTCGCGATGGTTGGTGTCCTCGATGGGGTTGGGCTGCTCTAGGGCGGTCACAACCCGATCTCGACGCGGAGTCAGGGCCGCGCCGTCCACTCGTCCGCCGTCAGTTCCGGGCCGGTGACGCAGAGCATGCCGTTCGTGACGATGCCGAAGCCATCGGCGATCCACGCCTGCCAGTCCTCGACGTGGATCGTAGGAGGTGCTTGCCGCGGCGAGATTGCCGGGCCGCGTGGACGGAATGGCGCCGAACGATCGTCCCGCGAATGAGAACGGGGCGCCGGCCCGGGAGCCGGGACTGTTCTCGACACGCAATCGCGCGATCGAACGCACGTTAAGCACCATCCAAGGCGTCGCGGATCCGCCCGGCTCGGATCGGTATGCCAAAGCGGGCTCGCGCCGTGCGGGCGAGGGTTGCGACCTCGGGAGAGGCGGAGCCGGTCAGACGGTTTAGGAGCCCAGAAGCGGCGGCACCGGCGGCCGGAATGGCTGCATCGAAAGCCTCTCCTACCATTGCGCCCGTCAGCGCATTCCCCGCCACGTCGCCTGTCCGACACTACGCTCGCCGGATTTCAAGTCGCACCGGGACGCGTCAGGGCCAGCCGTGACCTGACGCCGTTATGGTCTCCGCGCCTTGAACCTGCTGTCGGTCTCGTAGGTCGCCACGGCCTCGGCTGGGATGCGGTACAGCTTCCCGCCCTACTCATGCATTGCCGGCGATGCGGCAGCAGCAGATGGGGCATTGGAAAGCGGCGGATCGGACTACAGCGCAGCGGTGAGCGGGGATAACCTTTGAAGCCCGGCAAAAGCTATACCACACCTATTGCGCTCGATCCGACTTCGGATAGAATAGAATTCGTTCCAGTCCATCTAAAATTAAACAACTCAAGCGCGCCCTAAAAGGCGCGCTTTTTTGTTTTTTGTCCCGATTTTTAGACGGTCGGGTTCGGAAAACGACAAACGCCCCAGGAGGTTTCTCCTGGGGCGTTGTTTGATCGACCGACCCATCCAACCGAACCGCGGCTCTGGGCGAGCCGCGGCCGATCCGGCAGGTCCTAGTACGAGCCGAACTTGTAGTTCAGGCCGGCGCGCACGACGGCGAACTCGGTGCTGTTGTTGCGGTTCAGGCCGCTCTGCACGACGGTCACGCCCGGCGAGGTCAGGGTCACGGTGCCGGTCGAGTTGGAGGCGAAGGCGCCGTTGTTGCGGCCGCCCTGGTCGAGGT
>NZ_VRVH01000260.1:0-6329 GCF_008040095.1 Methylobacterium sp. WL6
TCGCTGACGCGAGGCCCACCCTCCCCCGCAGGGGGGGTAGGGGAACCCGCGGATGTCGTCCGAAGCCTTCCGGGGGCCTCGCGATGAGCGCCGATCGCGACCGCGTGCTCGCCGCCGCGAATGTTTCACGTGAAACAGCGCAACGGCTCGATCTCTACGTGGCGCAGCTGGCGCGCTGGCAGACGATCAAGAACCTGGTCGGGCCGGCGACCCTGGCCGAGGTCTGGACGCGGCACGTGGCCGATGCGCTGCAGCTGCTCGACCTGATGCCGGAGGCGCGCCGCTGGCTCGACCTCGGCTCGGGCGCCGGCATCCCCGGGCTGATCCTCGCCATTGCCGGGCCGCCCGGCATCCGCGTCGACCTCGTCGAGAGCAACGCCCGCAAGTGCGCCTTCCTGACCGAGGCGGCCCGGGTCACCGGGGCGCCGGTAACGGTCCACAACGCGCGGATCGAGGCGGTGATCGGCGATCACCACGGGGTCGACGTGGTCTGCGCCCGGGCGCTCGCGCCGCTCGACCAGCTTCTCGCCTGGACCGAGCCACTGTTGAAAACGGGCACCACCGGGCTGTTTCCGAAGGGACGGGAAGCGGTTGCGGAATTGACCGATGCCGCGGAGCGGTGGACAGTCGGCCACGATCTCATTCCGAGCCGAACCGAGTCGACCGCCCGGATCGTCCGCGTCACCGCCCTCGCTCCCAAGAGCCCCTAGCTCTCGAGAGCCTGCCACTCCCCCCAAGCGTTCCCGTCTCCCAGGCGCCCATGACAAGCGACGCGA
Source organism: Methylobacterium sp. WL6 (assembly GCF_008040095.1). NCBI lineage: Bacteria > Pseudomonadati > Pseudomonadota > Alphaproteobacteria > Hyphomicrobiales > Methylobacteriaceae > Methylobacterium > Methylobacterium sp. WL6. Next base: position 777 of record NZ_VRVH01000260.1, read on the forward strand.
CTCCCCATCCCGCTGCCGATGCCGCGCCCGCGCGGCCGCTCCGGGTGCTGGCGCTGGCCAACCAGAAGGGCGGCGTCGGCAAGACCACGACGGCGATCAACCTCGGCACCGCGCTCGCGGCGATCGGCGAGCAGGTTCTGGTGATCGACCTCGACCCGCAGGGCAACGCCTCGACCGGGCTCGGCATCGACCGGCGCGCCCGCCGGGTCTCGACCTACGAGGTGATGGCGGGCGAGGCGTCGCTGGCCCAGGCCGTGGTGCCCACCGCGGTGCCGCGCCTGTCGGTGGCGCCCTCGACCATGGACCTGCTCGGCCTGGAGCTGGAGCTGGCCTCGCTCCCCGACCGGGCGCACCGCCTGCGCAACGTGCTGCGGGGCCTGCGCGACGCGAACGCGACGCGCGACGTCAGCTACGTGCTGATCGACTGCCCGCCCTCGCTGAACCTGCTGACCATCAACGCGCTCGCCGCCGCCGATGCGGTGCTGGTGCCGCTGCAATGCGAGTTCTTCGCGCTCGAGGGCCTGAGCCAGCTGCTGCGCACCGTCGAGCAGGTGCGCGGCGCCTTGAACCCGAAGCTGACGATCCAGGGGATCGTGCTGACGATGTTCGATCCGCGCAACAACCTGTCGACGCAGGTGGTAGCGGACGTGCGCGGCTTCATGGGCGAGAAGGTCTACGAGACCATGATCCCGAGGAACGTCCGCGTGTCGGAGGCGCCCTCGCACGGCAAGCCGGTGCTGCTCTACGACCTGAAATGCGCGGGCTCGCAGGCCTACCTGCGGCTCGCCTCGGAAGTGATCCAGCGCGAGGGCCGGGTGCCGGCGGCGGCGTGAGCGGTCGCGACCCGCCCGTTTCGGCGGGCGGATGCGGCCCGGGACGGTTCGGGTGTACGGCGTAACGATGCGTAACGGAGTGAGTGGGTGAGCGGGATGGCGGACGAGGTGGCACGGCCCCGGCTGGGGCGCGGGCTCGCGGCCCTGATCGGCGATTTCGGGGATGCGGGCAACGAGGCGGGCAAGGTGCAGGCGCAGCGCAAGGTCGCGGTCGAGTTCCTGCGGCCGAACCCGCGCAACCCGCGCCGCAGCTTCAGCGAGACCGACCTCGACGAGCTCGCCGCCTCGATCCGCATGCGCGGCATCATCCAGCCGATCGTGGTGCGGGCGCTCGGCGAGGTGCCGGGCACGTTCGAGATCGTGGCGGGCGAGCGCCGCTGGCGCGCGGCTCAGCGCGCCGGGCAAGACGAGGTGCCGGTGGTGGTGGTCGAGATCGACGACCGCGCCTCGCTCGAGTTCGCGATCCTGGAGAACATCCAGCGCGCCGACCTCAACGCCATCGAGGAGGCCTCCGGCTACGAGCGGCTGATGAGCGAGTTCTCCTATACACAGCGCGAGCTTGCCGAGATCCTGGGCAAGAGCCGCAGCCACCTCGCCAACACCCTGCGCCTGCTCAACCTGCCGGCGAAGGTGCAGGAGCGGCTGGTCGCGGCCGAGATCACCGCCGGCCATGCCCGCGCGCTGCTCGGCGTGCGCGCGCCCGAGCTGGTGGCCAAGCGCATCGTCGAGGAGGGGCTGACGGTGCGCGACGTCGAGGCGATCGCCGCGTCCGAGCAGCAGCCCGACGACGTGCCGCGGCCCGGCCGGCCGCGTGGGCTGACCGAGAAGACCGCCGAGGTGCGCTCGCTGGAAAGCCGCCTCGCCCTGGCGCTCGGCCTCGGCGTGACTCTGAAGGCGAAGTCGTCCGAGGCCGGCGAGATCCGGATCCGCTACGGCACGGCCCAGGAATTCGAGGATCTCTGCCGCCGCTTCCAGGTCCCCGACGCCGGCTGACCGGTCGACGCCGGACGCCTCATCGCGGCGTCCGGATCTCTTGCCCCCGCCTCCGATCCCGGGACGGATGCGGGGCCGAGCCTTGTGGCGGCGGCGTGCGCGCGCCTAGAAGCGGGCTGCGTCCGCCGCCCGGGCGCGCGTTCCATCGGTCCACGCCGTGGCGTTGCGGCAGGGCCTTCAGGCTCGCACTCGGGCCTCGGTGCCGGCCTCCGGCCGTTCGCGCGGCCCGTTCCATCCTTCGCACGGACACCTCCATGCCCCGCCTACGCACGATGATCCTGGCCGCAGGCCTTCTCGCGATCCCCGGTCTCGGCCTTGCCCAGACCAGCTCCATCCGCGAGGCGCTGAAGCAGAACTGCACCGGCGATTACCTCGAGCATTGCAGCGAGCACCCGCCCGGCGGCCCGGCGGTGGAGGCCTGCTTCCGGGCCAACCTGAGCAAACTGTCGCCCGAATGCGCCGCGGCGATCGCCCTCTACAAGCGCGAGACCAAGGGCCGGCGGATCTCCGAGGGGCGGTGAGCCGGCCCCGGCCGCCAGCCGCGCCGGTCTGGGAGCAGATCGCGCACCGCCTCGGACGGGCGGCACGGACGGACGCCGCCCGGGGCGACGTCGATCTGGGGGCTCCGGCGGCCGTCGCGTCAGCGATGGCGTTCGTCATCGGTGAGGATTCGGCAGGCGTCGAGAGCGGACAGGGCCGGCGCGCAGACGTCCGGGTGGCCCTGGCAGCAATCGCGCATCAGGAACTGGATCAACCCGCCGAGCGCCGGGTAGGCCGCGCTGTAGAGGATCGAGCGGCCCTCGCGCCGGGACGCGATCAGCCCGGCATGCTCGAGCTCCTTCACGTGGAACGACAGGTTCGAGGTCGAGACGCCGACCGCGCGGGCGAGGGCACCGGCCGCGACGCCGCTCGGCCCCGCGGTCACGAGATGGCGCACGATCCGCAGGCGGTGCGCCTGGGCGAGCGCGCCGAAGGCGGCCAGAGCTTGCGCTTCGTCCATCGTCGGTCCAATATTTCAATGAATATTGAAACATAACGGACGCCCGACGCGTGGACAAGCCGCCCTTCGCCGATCTGCCCAACATCGCCGCGGAGCACTTCGCCGTGCCGACGCCGGGCACCCTCGCACCGAAGACCGGCTTCGCCCACCCGCCGCGATTCCTCATCCTGTACGGATCGCTGCGCGCGCGCGCCTTCAGCCGGTTCCTGGCCGAGGAGGCGGCCCGCCTGCTCGCGGCGATGGGTGGCGAGGTGCGGATCTATCACGCCGACGGCCTGCCGCTGCCGGACGACGCCACCGCCGACCACCCGAAGGTCCGGGAGCTGCGCGCCGCCTCGCTGTGGTCGGAGGGGCAGGTCTGGGTCAGCCCGGAGCGCCACGGCACGCTCACCGGCGTGATGAAGAGCCAGATCGACTGGCTGCCGCTCTCGGAGGGCTCGGTGCGCCCGACGCAGGGGCGCACGCTCGCGGTGATGCAGGTCTCGGGCGGCTCGCAATCGTTCAACGCCGTCAACGCGCTGCGCGTGCTCGGGCGCTGGATGCGGATGATCACCATCCCCAACCAGTCCTCGGTGCCCGCCGCCTACACGCAGTTCGACGAGGCCGGCCGGATGAAGCCGGGGCCGCTCTACGACCGCGTCGTCGACGTCTGCGAGGAGCTCTACAAGTTCACGCTGCTCACCCGCGAGCGGGCCGACCTCCTGGTCGACCGCTATTCCGAGCGGAAGGAGCGGGCGCCCGCGCGCCTCGATGCGGTGGCCGCCGACATCGGGTTCGCCAAGCCGTAGGCGGCGGCCCGGCCGGCTTCGGCCGGATCACGCAGCGTGATCCGGCGCGGCGGTGGCTCGTCAAGCCGGATCGGCGCCGATCGGCGGGCTTTGCTTGCGCGATCCGGGCCTCAGCCCCGTCGCCGCGCCGCCTGCGTCGCGATCCGCAGCAGGGCAGAGGAGGCGTGGGCGTGGGCCAGGACCGGATCGGAGCGGCGGCAGGCCAGGATCGCGTCCTGGAGGATCTGCACCGCCTGGCGCAGGGTGTTGGGGCTCCAGCGGGCGAGCTGCGTCTCGATGCTGCCCTTGCGCTTGAAGTGCAGGCCGCGCCAGCTCGCGACCATCAGGCTCGGCGCCTTGTCGCCGCCCTCGATCCGCACGGCGAGCAGCTGCAGCGCGTGGCGCAGGCCGGAGCCCAGCATCGCCGAGGGGTCGAGGCCCTCGTGGCGGAAGCGGCGGATGTCGCGCTCCACCACGTCGCCTTGGCCCGCGAAGGCGGCGTCGATCAGGGTGTTGAGCTGGCTGCCGGCGACGTCGCTCACCACCGCCTCGACGTCGTCGAGCCCGACGGTTCCGGTGCCGGCCGCGTAGAGCGCGAGCTTCTCGATCTCGGCGAGGCTCGCCCGGCGGTCGCCGCCCAGGCTTTCGGCCAGCAGGGTGCGGGCGTCGCGGTCGATGCGCAGGCCGCGCGCCTCCAGCGTCCGGTCGATCAGGTCGGCGATCGCGCGGGCGTCGTCGGCGTAGCATGGGATCGCCAGCGCCTTGGCCGACTTCTCGCACAGCGTGCGCAGCGGCGCGGTCTTGGCCAGATCGCCGGCCTCGATCACGATGCGCGTGCCCTGGATCTCGCCCTTGAGCAGCGCCTCGACGGCGGGCGCGATCGGCCGGCTCGTCGGGCGCACCCAGATCGCGCGCTTATCGCCGAACAGCCCGACGGTGCCGGCCTCGTCGACGAGCCGGCCGGGATCGCCGGCGAGCGCGTCCCCGTCGATCCGCACCAGGGCGAACGGGTCGCCCGGATCGGTGACGAAGCCCTCGGCGAGCTGCTTGGCGCGCTCGGCCACCAGCCCGGTATCGGGGCCGAACAGCAGGATCACCGGCATGCGCGGGTCCGGCCCGCGCCGCAGCAACCCCTCGATCTCGCCGGCCTTGACCGCGGTCACGCCCGGGCTCCCCGCCCGATCCTCAAGGCTTGGCCGAGAGCACCGAGGCGAGGCGGGTCTTGATCTGGTCGGCCAGCACCGAGGCGAGGCGGATCTCGGCGTCGCGGGCGGCGCGGAGGGATGCGAAGCGCTGCACCGAGCGGTCGTAGGTCGCGGTCGAGGTCGCCACGCCCTCGGTGACGATCTTGGTGCCGTCGAGGTTTTCGAGGCTGTACTTGACCACGCCGACGATGGTGCCGGCCTCAGCGCGGCCCGTGGTGGTCGAGACGATCGGCGTCTGCACCGACTCGCTGCCCTGCAGCTTCAGCCGGTAGCGCTTCGGCCCGGGCTGGCCGGAGCCGTCGAGGGCGAAGATCAGCTCGCTGCGCAGGTAGTGCCCGATGCGCTCCTGGTCGCGCGCCATCGCGATGTCGTCGACCTGGATGCCGGCGAGCAGCGCGGGCAGCGACTCGCCGGACGCCGTCGGCCCGTAGAGCGGGCGGAAGCAGGCCGAGAGGTTGAGCGCGAGGCCTGCGACGCAGGCGAGACGGGCCGCCCGCGCCGCGGCGCGAGCCGTCGCGGTCCCGATCGTTGTGTCCGCCATCCGCCTCATCCGCCCGCCGCAATCCGTCTCGTCCAGGGTTCTTTAGCGCGAGCGAACGGCCCGGCGCCACGACCCTACGCGCGATCCCTTACGATTCGTCTGCGGCGGGAGTTGGGTCGCCGAGGTCGGTGACCGCGGGCCGCGGAGGCCGGACGCGTCGCGCCGCGGCGAAGCCGAAGACGTCGGCGGGAACGCTCCCCGGGGGGCGTCGACC
>NZ_VRVH01000261.1:0-6298 GCF_008040095.1 Methylobacterium sp. WL6
GCCCGGAGCGGACGGCCTCGCCCGCCGCCCGCAGCTCGCCCGCGAGCTCGCGCCCGTGGGCCGCCATCCAGGTGTTGTGCCAGACCAGCATCAGCACGGCGACGATGAGCACGGCGGCGTTGAGCAGGTCCTGCCCCGCGCCCTCGAACGCGTCCGAGATCTTCTCGGCGAACAGCGCGACGAGGGCGGCGCCGGCCAGGCCCCCGACGATGCCGAGCGCGACCCAGCGGCCGCGCCCGGGAATGCCGCGGGTGGCCGCCAGCACGATCGAGATGATGAGGCCCGCCTCGATGACCTCGCGGAAGGCGATGACGAAGGCTCCGATCATGCGGATATCCCGGCTTTCGCGTTGATGGGGCGCTCGCGCGCTACCAGATCCAGAACAGAAGCGCCCAGTTCGCCACCGCGAGGCCCGCGGCGGCACCGATGCACAGGGTGGTGGCGACCCGGCGCGGGCCGCCGGCCGACAGGCCGGCGATCCGCCAGGCCAGCCAGAGGCTCCACAGGCTGGCCCCGCCGAGGAGGCCGGCGCGGACCTCGTCGACGTAGGGCAGGACGAAGCCCTCGCCGCGCAGGAAGGTGACCGTGAGCGCCGAGAGGCCGAGGAAGACGCCGCAGCCGGCGATCGGGATCAGCGCCTGCGTCAGGTGGTGGAAGCGGGCGGTGGACCACGGCCCGCCCGCGCGGGTCGCGAGCGCGACCAGGCCGGTCAGCGCGAGCCCGATGCCGAGGCAGGCGGCGGCGATGTAGGCGAGCAGCATCGCGCCGTCGAGGAGGGTGAGCACGTCGTTGTGCTCGGGGTAGTTCGTCAGCACGAACCACGGCGCCGAGGTCTCCAGCGGCCAGGTGACGCCGCGCTCGATCAGCCAGGTGGCGAGCCACTGCTTGCCGTCGATGTACCAGGGGCTCGACGACCACTGGAACGCGCCGACGGCGAGGCCCATCATGCCGAACAGGATCAGCACGGTCTGGTCGAGGGAGGGCTCGTCGCCGGCCACGTGCACGATCTCGTGGTTGGGCGAGCGGCGGGCCAGCCGCACGGCGCCGCGATAGCCGCTGCAGCGCCCGCACATGTGGCAGGCGCCCGAGCCGCGCATGGTCTTCACCGCCACGAGGGGCGCGCAGTTGAAGCCTTGCCCCGGCTTCGGCTTCGGCGAGGCGCTCCAGGCGGCGCCGTCGACCTGGAAGCTCACCGGCGCGAGCTTGGAGAGCACCGCGAACACGCCGTTGACCGGGCAGAGGTAGCGGCACCACACCCGCTTGTTGCGCCCGTACACGGCGCCGACGAGGATCGCCGCCACGGTCGAGCCGCCGAGCACGGCGAGCACCGGCTTCGGGTAGCCGTAGACGCTGACCATCTGGCCGTAGACCGTGGTGCCGGCGAACGCCAGGAACGGCCACCCGCCCCAGGTGATCCAGCGCGGCACGGCGCGGCCGAGGCTCCACCGGCTGGCGAACTCGGTGAGCGTGCCTTCGGGGCACAGCACCCCGCACCAGGCGCGCCCGGCGATGACCATGCTGAGCAGCACGAACGGCCACCAGATGCCCCAGAACGCGAATTGCGCCGCCAGCGTCAGGTTCGACCAGAGATGGGCGCCGCGGTCGGGCAGCGGCAGGAAGGCAGGCACGGCCACGAGCACGACGTAGATGCCGACCACCGCCCACTGGATGGTGCGCAGCACGCCGCCGTGCCGGCGGAGCCAGTCGCCGAAGTCGGCGAGGCGTCCGTCGATCCAGGCCTCCCGGCCGGGGCTGAGGGTCGCGCCGGCCACCGGCTACTTCGCCACCGAGTCCTTGGCCACCAGCGTCGCCTTCGCCTCCGGATGGAAGTCGTCGAAGACGTCGTAGCTGCCAGGATCGAGGGTGCGGAAGATGATCGACGAGGTCGAGCCGGCGGCGAGCGCCTTCTCGCGCTTCAGCTCGAGGCTCTCGAACTCCACCGGCGAGGTGCCGGTGTTCGAGATCTCCAGCTTGAAGCGGGTCTTGGCCGGAACCTCGATGATCGCGGGCAGGATCACGCCGTCCTTCATCTCGACCTTGATCACCGGCATGTCGTCGGCGCGCGCGGCCCGAGGCGCCAGGAGAAGCGGTGCGAGGGCGAGCAGCGCCCAGCGGGCGGGAAGACCGGTCGCGGCCCGCATCCTCAGTACGCGCCCTTCTTGCCGATGCCGGCGAAAGTGAAGTCCTGGGTGATGTCGAACGGCTTGAACCACTCGGCCACCCCGGTCTCCTTGTCGACGTGGCGGCCGAAATGGGCGTGCGGGCCGGGGGGCGCCACGGTGAGCTTGAGGCGGTAGCGGCCCGGCCCGAACAGCTTGACGTTGTCGCCGTAATGCGGGCCGTCGTTGGCGACCATGCCCATCAGCGGCCCCGAGACCTTCTGGTCGGTGGGCTTGTCGCCGTCGAGCTTCACCACCTCGAAGGTCACGGTCAGCGACGGCACGAAGTCGCCCTCGGCGAAGCCGTTGCGGTTGTCCTTGGCGGCGCGGATGTCGGCCTCGAGGTGCAGGTCGGACTGTGCCGCCGCGCGCATCATGTCGGGCGGGTCCATCTCGATCGGCTGCAGGTACACCGCCGCGACCTCGAGACCGTTCTGGGTCACGTGGGGCCCGACGGGGATCTCCTTGGCGACCGCGGAGGCGGTGAGGCCGGCCAGGCCGGCGAGCAGGGGGAGGGTGAGACGGAGCGCGCGCATGGGATGCATCGCATACCCGGCCGCGCTGAAATTGGAAGAGGCTTGTTCGTCACATGCTCAAATCATAATCGTTCCAAACTGGGAACTATAAAGTCCAGGTTGGTGAAAATCAGCCGGATTGAAAGATGAATCACAGATCTCGGAAGCTCGATTTCCGGCGGGTGCCTGCCCCGCCGGAGGTCTCGACTTAGAAATGCCCTGCGAGCAGCACGACGCCGAAGGCGACCACCGCGCCGCCGAGCATGGGAGCCATGACCGTACGGCGGGTGCCGGCCGCGATCGCCAGGCCGAGGCCGAGGCCGGCGGCGTGGAGCAGGGCGGTGCCGGCGAGGAACCCGAGGCCGTAGACGAGGCCGGAGGCGGTCTCGGGCATCTCCGCGCCGTGGGCGTAGCCGTGGAACGCGGCAAAGCCGCCGACGAGGGCGCCGAGCGCGGCGACCGGAAGCCGGAGGCCGAACGCGGCCGCGAGGCCGAAGGCGACCACCGACAGGGCGATCCCGGTCTCGGCCACCGGCAGGCCGAGGCCGGAGACCTCGACGCCCGCCATGCCGAGCCCGGCGCCCGCCGCCATCAGCGCCAGGAAGGCCGCGGGCAGCGCCCACAGGGCCCGGCCGCCGCGCAGGGCCGCCAGCAGCCCGACCGCGACCATGGCGAGGACGTGGTCGGCTCCGCTCACCGGGTGCAGGAAGCCGTGGACGAGGCCCGCGGCCTCGCCGTGGCCGGGATGGGCGAGCGCCGCCTGCGGCAGCAGGACGAGGGCGGGAAGAGCGAGGGCGGCGAGACGCTTCATGGGGTGTCCTGACGGTCTGGTCGGGTCGATCATCGGATGGATGGGCGGCGGGCGCCAGGGGTCACCGACACCCTGGCAAAAATCACTCCATCGTCGGGGCGAGGGTCTTCACCCCCGGGACGTCCTCCCCGAGCCACGCCGCGTTCTTGGCGGTGCCGTCGAAGGTCGCGCTGGTCTTGAACAGCTCGTACTTGCCTTCGAGCGCGTAGGGGCGGCTGCGCCCGAGCAGCTCGGCGACCGCCGCCTTGTCCATCGGCCGGAAGGTCTTCACCGCCTCGAATGCCTGGTCGAGGTCGCGCTGGCTCTGGATGCCGGTGATCAGCACCGAGACCGGCAGGTTGAGGCCGAAATGCAGGTACTCGATCGGCTTGATCGGCGCGTCGCTCTTCAGGATGACGCCGTCGCCGAAGGTCTTCATGCCGAGCGCGGCGATGCCGTTCTGCACGAGGTAGGGCAGGACGAGGTGGCCGAACGAGCGGAAATGCGCGTCCATGACGTTGAGCGGCATCTGCACCGAATCGAACTGGAACCCGCGCTCGTGGGCGACCTCCAGCATCTGCAGATGGATGCGCGGGTCCTTGTGCCCGGTGAAGCCGATGTAGCGCAGCTTGCCCGCCTTCTTCGCCTCGACGAAGGCCTCCATCGCGCCGCCCTCGGCGAAGACCCGGTCCGGGTCGTCGTAGCGCAGGATCTCGTGGTGCTGGACGAGGTCGATCCGGTCGGTGCGCAGGCGGTGCAGCGAGGCATCGATCTGCTTCATCGCCTCCTCCTTGGTGCGCCCGTCCATCTTGGACATCAGGAACACCTTGTCGCGCCGGCTGCCTTCCTGCAGCGCCGCGCCCATGCGCAGCTCGGAGCGGCCCTCGTTGTAGTCCCAGCAATTGTCCATGAAGGTGATGCCGCGCTCGATCCCCTGGTGGATCAGCCGCGTCGCCTCGTCGTCCGTCACCGCGCTCTTGCCGAGGTGGAACCCGCCCATGCCGATGGCCGAGATCTTGTCGGAATGGCGCCCGAAGGCGCGATAGAGCATCTCGCCGCGGCGCTCGCCCGGATCGGTGACGAGGGGGAGGCTCGCGGGATCGGACGGCCGGTTGCCGGGCAGGGCCGTCGGGTCGACGGCCGCGGTGGCGGTGGCGGTGCTGCCGCCGGCTGCGGCGAGGCCCGCGCCGACGACGGCGCTCTGAAGGAAGCTGCGGCGTTCCATGGGATTCTCCTGAGTTCGGGCGACGGATCGGTTCAGCCGGCCGCCCGGAGGCGTTCGGCGGTGTGGAGCAGGCGCAGGGCGGCGCAGGCCGCGCCGTAGCCGTTGTCGATGTTGACGACCGCGAGGCCGGGGGCGCAGCTCGCGAGCATCGCGTCGAGCGCCGTGCGGCCGCCCTCGGCGACGCCGTAGCCGACCGAGGTCGGCACGCCGATCACCGCGCCGGCGACGAGGCCGCCGAGCACGCTGGGCAGCGCCGCGTCCATGCCGGCGACGCAGATCACCACCGGGTGCGCGCGGATCTCGTCGAGGCGCCGGGTCAGCCGCCACAGGCCGGCGACGCCGACATCGGCGACGAGGGTCGCCGCGCAACCCTGGTAGGCCAGCGTCCGCAGCGCCTCGCGGGCGACCGGCACGTCGGAGGTGCCGGCCGCGACCACAGCGATGCGGGCCGGCCCCTCGACCGGACGGGCAGCACCGAAGACGGCGGTGCGCGAGACCGGGCAGTAATCCAGCGCCGCGCGGTGGGCCGCCTGCAGGGCGGCGTGCTTGTCCGCGTCGAGGCGGGTCAGGAGGAAGCGCGCCTCCCGCTCGGCCGCGGCAGCGAGGATCGCGTCGATCTGCGCGGCGGACTTGCCGGCGCAGAACACCGCCTCCTCGACGCCGATCCGGTCGGCGCGGGCGAAATCCAGGGTGAACTCGTCGGAAACGCTCATGCCCGGGCCCCGCCGCCGACGAGAAAGGCGCTGCCGGTGCGGTAGGGCTCGAAGCGGATCGCGTTCGCGGCGAGGCGTCCCGGTGCCTGCGCCGCGATCCAGCCTTCGAGCGCGTCCCGGCCGCCGGCATCGAGCGCCGCGAGGCTCGCCGGATCGAGCTCGACGACGATCCCCGCGGCGCGCACGCGGCAGCGCACGGCGCGGCCCGGCTCCGCCCGGGTCGCCAGCGCGGCCCCGACGCGGCGCTCGACCGCGTGGATGAAGGCCAGCACCTCCGGCTCGATGCGGATGCCGGTCTCGACCCGGCTCGACAGGCAGGGGGCGGAGGGCAGCTCGGCCACCGCGCCGAGGCCGAGATCGCGGCTCAGCCGCCGCACCGCCGCCTTGTCGAGGCCGGCCTCGACGTAGGGGTGGCGGACGCCGTAGCCGGCCGCGGCGTCGAGGCCGGGCCGGTACTCGCCGAGGTCGTCGAGGTTGGCGCCCGAGGCCATCGGCCGGTCGGTGACGCCGCGGATCGCGCCGTAGAGATTGGTCTTGCAGAAGAAGCAGCGGTTCACCGGGTTGGCGCGATAGGCCGGATCGGAGAACTCGCCGGCCTCGATCACCCGCAGGCTCCAGCCGGCGCGCGCCGCCTCGGCGCGGACGCGGGCGGTGGCTTCCGCCGGCACGGCGGGGGAGGCGGCATGCACCATCAGCGCGGCGTCGGCGCCGAGCACGCGATGGGCGAGCGCCGCCAGCGTCAGGCTGTCGACGCCGCCGCTCACCGCCACGGCGACGGACCCGATCTCGCGCAGGACGGCCTCGAGCCGGGTGGGAAGGGCGCTCACGACGTCGGCTCCGGCCTCTCGAGGGCGATCCGCTCGGCCTCGCGGCGCAGGGCGGCCCGGGCGGCGTGG
>NZ_VRVH01000262.1:0-6286 GCF_008040095.1 Methylobacterium sp. WL6
GATGACGGCGCCGCACGATCACCGGCCAGCCGTTGGCGGCCCAGGCCGCGACATGCGGCACGCCGTCGAGGTCGGAGCGCCCGGCGAGCAGCCGGTCCCAGGCCTCGGGCGCCACCACGAACAGGTCGTGGCGGCGAAGCGTCGTCACGCGCGCGCCGCGTCGACCACCCGCGCGGCGATGTCGTGGGCGACGGGACGACCGCCGCGTTCCTTGCCGAGGGCGTCGCGAGCGTCGTGCGAGGGCGGCTCGCCGATCAGGGCCGCGATCTGCGGCCCGAGGGGCTTGGCGGGATCGAGCACCGCCTGCACCGCGCCGGCCTGGACCATGTTGTCGAGGCCGGGCGCGAAGACGGGGGTGGATTTCGCCATCGCCTCGAGCTTCTCCAGCGGCAGCTTGGTGACGCGGGCGACGGAGGGCAGGTCCATCACGCTCGGGTTGGCCCCGGGCAGCGCCACCAAAACCCGGGTGGCGAGGGCGGTGGCGATGAAGGCGCCGGCGGCCGAGTGGCCGTAGATCAGGCCGATCGTCGGGTGGCCCTGCGCATCCGCCAGCAGCAGCGCCTTAGCGAGGTGGGCCAGGCACTCGTTCAGCCCCAGAAGCTCGTCGCGCCGGCTCATGCGCTGGCTGTCGGAATCGACGAGCACGAGGATCGGCGTGGCGCCGCCGGCCCGCACCGTCCCCAGCACGGCGGCCGAAAGGGCCAGCGCGCCCTCGATCCCGAGCGGCGTGTCGCCGTCGACGCCGACCACCGCGAGGTCGCGGCCGTCCAGCGGCCCGCGGCCGGTGATCAGACCGTCGGCGACGGCGACCGCGTGGCCGTCGGGGAAGAGCGAGGCCAGGATCTCAGCGAGCGTCATGTGTCGTCCCCTCGAGCCCGGCGACGAGGCCGTCGAAGTCGGCCGCCGACAGGGCCGGCACGCCGGCCGGGTCGTTGACGCCGAGGCGCGCCCAGATCTCGGTGGCGTCGCGGCAATCGCCGAAGCGCGCGATGCGGTCTTCGAGCCGCGCCTGCTCCGCTTCGAGCGTCGCGAGGTCGAAGGCCGGCGCCCGGCCGATCAGGTCGAGGGCGGCGGCGCGAAACGCCTCCACGGTGTCGTCGCAGAACCGGTCGGCGCCGCCGGCGAGGCGCCGGTGCTTGCCGCCCATGGTGCGCCAGACCAGGGCGCGGTCCTTCGAGTCGAATTCCTCGGCGCCCTTGTTGGTCTCGATCACCTCCGGGCCGGAGACCGAGATGCGCCCGCCCTCCGAGACCGCGAGGCGCGAGCAGGTTCCGGCGATCAGGCCGCCGCCGCCGAAGCAGCCGGCGCGGCCGCCGACGAGCCCGACCACCGGGATGCCGGCGCGGCGCAGATCGGCGATGGCGCGCATGGTCTCGGCGATGGCGGTCTCGCCCGCATTGGCCTCCTGCAGGCGGACGCCGCCGGTGTCGAACAGGATCAGCACGGCCTCCGGCGTCTCGGTGACCGCGGCGCGTAAAAGCCCGACGAGCTTGGCGCCGTGCACCTCGCCGAAGGCGCCGCCCATGAAGCGGCCCTCCTGGGCGGCGAGGTAGACCGTGCGGCCGTCGAGCCTGCCCCGGCCGACGACGATGCCGTCGTCGAAGGCGCGGGGCAGGTCGAACAGCGGCAGGTGGGGGCTCATCGCCCGCTGCTCCGGGCCGACGAACTCTTCGAAGCTCTCCGCGTCGACGAGCGCGGCGACGCGCTGCCGGGCGCTGGCCTCGTACCAGCTCAAGCTCATCGGCCGGTCTCCATCAGGCGCGCGCCCTGGAGCAGGCGCAGCGACACGGTGTCGGGCCGGGCGCCCCCGTCGTTGATCGCGATGCGCAGGCCGCCGGGCTGGGCCCGCGCCACGAAGTCGGCCGCCACCGCCTCCCAGACGTCGCCGTAGCCGACCACCGGCGTCGCGATCTCGATGGTGCATTGGTCCGGCGGCAGCACACGCTCCAGCAGCACCTCGAGGTTGCCGGACGCGACGACGCCGGTGATCGCCTGCGGCTTGGTGCCGGCGAGCGGTCCTTTCGTGGTGTGGCGGAAGGTCATCGTTTCCATGTGACATCGTCCTCCTGCGCCCAATGCCATCCGGCGGGATCGCGGGTCCCCTCTCCCGAACGCGAGAGGGGGTCGCGTGCCGCGTCCCGCGCCTGCTCTGTCAGCCCGATCATCTCACCAGTTCCGGAACCGGGCCGGCGGCTCGTACAGGCCGCCCGACCAGTGCACGAGGTCCTTGATCGACTTCGCCGCGAGCAGGCTGCGGTCGGCGTCGAGCGGCTCGATCCCGAGATCCTCCGGGCGGCGGACGATGCCCCGGGCGCGCAGGCGCTCGACCTTGGCCTTGTCGCGGCCGCGCCCGACCTCGGTGTAGCCGGCCACGCCGCGGATCGCCTGCTCGCGCTCGTCCGCGTTGCGGCAGAGCAGGAGGTTGGCGATGCCCTCCTCGGTGACGATGTGGGTGACGTCGTCGGCGTAGACCATCACCGGCGCGAGCTCGAGGCCGATCGTCCGGGCGAGCTCGAGGGCGTCGAGGTGCTCGACGAAGGCCGGCACGAGCTTGTCGCCGAAGGTCTCGACGAGCTGCACCACGAGCTTGCGCCCGCGCATCAGCGCCGGGTCGCCGGTCTGCTGCGCCTCGCGCCCGGCCTTCATCCAGGTGTCGGACGGGTGGCGGCGGCCGTGCGGGTCCGAGCCCATGTTCGGCGCGCCGCCGAAGCCCGCGACGCGGTTCGTCGTCACGGTCGAGGAGTGGCCCATGAGGTCGATCTGCAGGGTCGAGCCGATGAACAGGTCGCAGGCGTAGAGCCCCGCTGTCTGGCAGAAGGCGCGGTTCGAGCGCAGCGAGCCGTCGGCGCCGGTGAAGAAGATGTCCGGCCGCGCGGCGATGTAGCGGTCCATGCCGACTTCCGAGCCGAAGCAGTGCACCTGCTCGACCCAGCCCGCCTCGATCGCCGGGATCAGCGTCGGGTGCGGGTTCAGGGCCCAGTTGGTGGCGATCCGGCCCTTCAGCCCGAGCCGCTCGCCATAGGTCGGCAGCAGCAGCTCGATCGCCGCGGTGCCGAAGCCGATGCCGTGGTTGAGCCGGCGGATGCCGTACTCGGCGTAGATCCCCTTGATGGCCATCATCGCCATCAGGATCTGCGTCTCGGTGACGGCGGCCGGGTCGCGGGTGAACAGCGGCTCGACGTAGAACGGCGTGTCGGCCTCGACCACGAAGTCGATCCGGTCGCCGGGGATGTCGACCCGCGGCACCGTCTCGACGATCTGGTTCACCTGCGCGATCACCACGCCGTTCTTGAACGCGGTGGCCTCGACCACCGTCGGCGTGTCCTCGGTGTTGGGGCCGGTATAGAGGTTGCCGGCCCGGTCGGCCGAGACGCCGGCGATCAGCGCGACGTTCGGCGTGAGGTCGATGAAGTAGCGCGCGAACAGCTCGAGGTAAGTGTGCACCGCCCCGAGCTCGATCTGCCCGCCGTAGAGCATCTTGGCGATGCGGGCGCCCTGCGGGCCGGAATACGAGTAGTCGAGGCGCTTGGCGATGCCGGTCTCGAACACGTCGAGATGCTCCGGCAGCACGATGCCGGACTGGACCATGTGCAGGCCGTGCACCTTGTCCGGGTCGCAGGCGCTCAGCCCGCGCGCCAGGCAGTCGGCCTGCTTCTGGTTGTCGCCTTCGAGGCAGACCCGGTCGCCCGGGCGCAGGACGGCTTCGAGCAGGTCGACCACGTCGGCGGCCGCGACGACCTTGCCGTCGGCGTGGGCGCGGCCGGCCGCGATCCGCGCTTTCCGCGCCGTCCTCTGCCTGCGCCAGTCCGTCATCCCGATCCCCAAACCGTCGATCCGCCCGCACGCTGTCGGCATGCGATCGCGGATTAGACACAGCAATTTGTATGCGAATGATCCGTTCGATCACATGATCGTATACCAGCTTGCCGATCTGTCAATATTTTGCATACTCAGTGGCAACGAAGACGAATCACGAAATCGGGACGGATACGCCGGATGCCCCGTGCCATCGCGCCTCCTCAACCATCGCCCGGCCCGATCGGGAGTGCCCCGCACGGGAGGCTGCGGCCATGATCATCGCCGGCGTCGCGCTGCTCGCCGCCTGCACGCTGATCGGCGTGTATCTCGGCGATCTCCTCGGGATCGCACTCGGCGTGAAGGCCAATGTCGGCGGGGTCGGCATCGCCATGATCCTGCTGATCGTCGCCCGCGTCTGGCTGATGCGCCACGGCCGCCTGAGCAAGAACGTCAAGTTCGGCGTCGAGTTCTGGGGCGGCATGTACATTCCCATCGTCGTCGCGATGGCCGCCCAGCAGAACGTCGTCGCCGCGGTGAGCGGCGGCCCGATCGTGATCATCGCCGCCTTCGGCTCCCTGGCGATCTGCTTCGCCGCGGTGGCGCTGCTCAGCCGCATCGGCGGCCGCGACCCGGGCGGTCCGGAAGTCGAGCACGGCGGCGCCGTCATCGGCGGCGAACCCGAGGCAGCGCGGGCCGACGCCGCGGCGATCCCGGCGGGGCGGACGCGATGAGCGGCCTGTGGCACGGCCTCGAGCACGTCTTCGTCGAGCAGAGCCTGGTTGCGGCCTTCGCCGTCGTCGGGGCGCTGATCCTGGTCTCGAACGTCGCCGCGCGGCGGCTCACCAACGGGCGGGTGCACGGCTCGGCCATCGCCATCGTGCTCGGCCTGGTGCTCGCCTATTTCGGCGGCGTGCTCACCGGCGGCAAGAAGGGCCTGGCCGACATCCCGGCGCTGGCCGGGATCGGGCTGATGGGCGGGGCCATGCTGCGCGATTTTGCCATCGTCGCCACCGCCTTCGAGGTCGACGTGATCGAGGCGCGCCGGGCCGGCCTCGTCGGCGTGCTGGCGCTGGCGCTCGGCACGCTGCTGCCCTTCCTCGTCGGCACGCTGACCGCGGTCGCCTTCGGCTACCACGACGCGGTCTCGATCACGACGATCGGCGCGGGCGCGATCACCTACATCGTCGGCCCGGTCACCGGCGCGGCGCTCGGCGCCGACTCGACGGTGATGGCGCTCTCGATCGCCACCGGCGTGACCAAGGCGGTGGGCGTGATGGTCGGCACGCCCCTCGTCGCCAAGCTGATCGGCCTCGACAACCCGCGCTCGGCCATGGCCTATGGCGGGCTGATGGGCACGGTCAGCGGGGTGGCCGGCGGCCTGGCCGCCACCGATCCCAAGCTCGTGCCCTACGGCGCGCTGACCGCGACCTTCCACACCGGCATCGGCTGCCTCGTCGGCCCGTCGGTGCTGTTCCTGACGGTGCGGGCGATCGTCGGCTGAGCCCGGCTTCGCGGGGCGGGAGAGCCATGGACGCGGGCCACGAGACCGAGGAGCGGGCGCTGATCTCCGATCGCATCCGCGACGCGCTCACGGATGCGATCGCGGCGGGCGAGCTCGCCGCCGGCACGACCCTGGACGAGCAGACGCTGGCCGACCGCTTCGGCGCCTCGCGCACCCCCGTGCGGGAGGCCCTGCGCCAGCTCGCCTTCGGCGGCCTCGTGGAGCAGCGCCCGCGCCGCGGCATGGTCGTCGCCCGGATGACGCCCGAGCGGATCATGGACATGTTCGAGGCCACCGCCGAGATCGAGGCTTTGTGCGTGCGGCTCGCCACCCACCGCATGCGCCCGCTCGAGCTCAGCGCCCTGATGGAGCTGCACCGGCGCTCGGGCGCGGCGGTCGAGGGCGGCGACCTCGACGCCTACGACGGCCTGAACCGCCAGTTCCACGAGGGGCTCTACGCGGCCACCCACAACGGGTTCCTGGCCGAGCAGGCGCTGGCGATCCGCACCCGGCTCTCGGCCTTCCGCCGCACGCAGCTGCGCCAGGGCGACCGCATCCGCCGCTCCCACGCCGAGCACGGCGCGATCCTGGCCGCGATCGCCGAGGGCGACGGCGAGGCGGCGGCACGGCGCATGCGGGCGCACATGCTCAACGCGGCCGGGGCGCTCGGGCGCTACATCGCCGAGCATCACGCCGACTGATCCTCCCGGAGCGCAAAGGCGCGCCCGCCCGGCTCAGCCGGGCGGCGGCCCGTCGATCATCCGGCGGAGGTGGTCCAGAAGCTCCCGACGCTGCCCGGGCTGATCGAGGGTGGCCCACAGGCGCAGCAGGGTGAGGCTCTCGGCGATCCGATCCCCTTCGTCGAGCGTGGCGAAGAACGCCGTCGTCGGAATACCGAGCGCCGCCGCCAGCTCGTCGAGCACCGAGTTGCGCGGGCGCGCCGTCCCCTCGTCCGTCGCCACGTCGTCCCCCCTCGCTGCCCCGTTC
>NZ_VRVH01000263.1:0-6220 GCF_008040095.1 Methylobacterium sp. WL6
AGGCCGAAGGCGTGGGCGCCGTCCGCCAGGCCGACCAGGCGCTCGCACCAGCCGCGCGCCGTCCGCACGAACTGGCGCACGGGGAGGCAATCGAAGAATTCGTTGGCGACGACGATCGCCGGGCCGGGCGGCACCGAGGCGACGTCCGCGTGCCAGGTCGGCGTCGCCGCCCCGAGCGTCGCCTCCTGCGCCGCCCGCAGCACCGGGCTGGTCTCGACGAGGTGGAGGTCGATCGCCGCCGTCGGCACCACGGTGCGCAGCGCCCGCAGCGCGTCGGCCATCAGCGTGCCGCGGCCGGGGCCGAGCTCCACCAGGCGCAGCGGGGCCGGCGCCCCCATCGCGGCCCAGACCGAGGCGATCCACACCCCGACGAGCTCGCCGAACATCTGGCTGATCTCGGGCGCGGTGGTGAAGTCGCCCCGCGGGCCGAGCGGGTCGCGGGTGCGGTAGTAGCCGTGCACCGGATGGCCGAGGCAGAGCGCCATGTAGCGGTCGATCCCGATCGGCCCGGTCTCGCGGATCAGGGCGGCGATCTCGGCGCCGAGGGGCGTGGGGCTCACGTCCTCACCGCGCCGTCTCCGTCTGCAGCGCGGCGGCCTCGACGGGATGGCGCGGCCGCGTGACGCCGCGGGCGGCGAGCACGATGAAGACCAGCCCGACCACGGCCATCGGCACGCAGAGCAGCATGCCCATGGTCACGCCGCCGCCGAGCGGCCCGAGATGGTCGCCGAACAGGTAGCCAAGCTGGCGGTCGGGCTCGCGGAACAGCTCGCAGACGGTCCGCGCGACGGCATAGCCGAGCACGAAGATGCCGCCGAGGAGGCCCGGCTTGCGGAAACCGAAGCGGTTCACCGCGAGCGCCATGACGATGAACAGCAGCAGCCCCTCGGTCGCGGCCTCGTAGAGCTGGCTCGGATGGCGGGGCAGCGGGCCGCCGGTGGGGAAGACGACGGCATAGGCGAAGTCGGGCGCGACCCGGCCCCACAGCTCGCCGTTCACGAAGTTGGCGATGCGGCCGAAGAACAGCCCGATCGGCACGACCACGGCGGCCAGATCGAGGAGCGTGTAGCCGCCGAGCTTTCGCGAGCGCGCGAACAGCAGCATCGCCAGGATCGCCCCGAGGAAGCCGCCGTGGAACGACATCCCACCGTTGCGGATCGCCAGGATCTCGATCGGGTCGTCGAGATACATCGGCAGATTGTAGAACAGCACGTAGCCGATGCGCCCGCCGAGGACGACGCCCAGCGCCACCCAGACGATCATGTCGTCGATGTCGGCGGTGGTCGGGCGCCGCACCACGCCCCAGTAGCGGTCGGCCATCACCAGGCGGCGGGCGTAGAACCAGCCGCCGATCAGCCCGGCAATGTAGGCCAGCGCATACCACTTGATGGTGATCGGCCCGATCGCGACGGCGACCGGATCGATGGCCGGGAAGGGCAGGGCGAAGAGCATCGGGACCTCCCGTGGAAACGCCGGCATTGGACGTGGGCCCCGGGAGGCGTCAAGCCTTGGGCATCGGTCCTTGCTCAGGCCTCGGGCCCGATGGCGAGGAGGCACGGCCTGCCTCCCTAGCGAACCTAGTCGACTTAGCTAAGATCGTGCCGTCTTATAGTTGGGAATGTGCGATGCAGATAACCGTCCATGCGGCCAAGACTCAGCTGTCCAAGCTGATCGAAGCAGCTCTGCGTGGCGAGGAGGTCATCATCGCCCGTGGAAGCGAGCCCGTCGTCCGATTGGTCGCCATCCCGAAGACCACGTTCAAGATCGGTCTTCTGGAAGGTCGCGTGACAGGTCCGGGTCCCGACTTCCTCGAACCGATGGACGCCGACGCGCTCGACCTGTGGGAGGGTGGGCGTTGAGCGGAAGCCTTCTCCTGGACACGCATGCCTGGGCTTGGTCGCTCACCAACGATCGTCGCCTCTCCCTTGCGGCGCGGCAAAGCATATCTGCGGCCGCGACGGTTTATGTGAGCCCGATCATCTTCTTTGAAATCGGTCAGAAGGTGCGCCTCGGCAAATGGCCTGACATGGCCCCCTTCGCCGACAGCCTCGCCGACCTCCTCCTCCAACAAGGCGGCAGAACTTCTGCGCTGACGGGTGAGATCTGCCTCATGGCCGGCACGATGGATTGGTCGCATTGCGACCCGTTCGACCGTCTGCCGGCGGCAACGGCGCCGATCCGCGCGATGCCGCTGATCTCGGCCGATGCCGTCTTCGACGGGCGCGTCACCCGCATCTGGTGAGACGGGCGACGCGCCCGGCCGTCACTGCGAGCGCCGCCCGAACGAGACCGCGTAGGCCTGGACCCGCGCGTCGATCAGGGGATCGTCCGAGACCTCGATCCCGTCGGTGAGGGCGTTCGGCAGGAACAGCAGCGCCTTCTCGGCGCTCGCGCTGTCGGCGACGGGCTTGGTCAGCGTCAGGGTGCCCATCTCGACCAGGCGGCGCTCCTCCGGCCACGGCTGGGTCGCGTCGTCGGTCCGGTCGCCGGGCTCCGCGAGCTGGGCCAGCACCTTGTAGGAGACCGGCGCCTTGCCGAGCCGCGTGCGGATCTCGCTCATCAGGTGGTCCGGCGCCTGCTTGGCGGCCTCCTCGGACCCGAGCAGCTCCTCGCCCTCGACCGGCACGATGCGGTAGCGGAAGGCCTGCCGCTTGCCGCTCGCGTCGACGAGGATGAAGGCGTTGACGCCGTTGTAGGTCTGGCGCGCCAGGCTCGTCGGGGTCCGGGCGGTGGCGCCGGCCTTGCCCGCGGCCGGGTGGCTCGCCACGAAGGTCTCGGCCGGCGTCGGCTTTCCGGCATCCTTCCCGCTCTTCGCGATCGCGACGAGCAGGTCGCGGAACTCCTCGCCGGTGGCGACGGGGAAGTACTTCAGGCTGTTGGTGACGACGTCCATCTCGCTGCCGTCGGCGAGCTTGAACTTGAGCGAGAGCCCGTGCGGGTTGGCGTTGGCCGCGCCGTCTGCGATCGTCGGGAGGCCGGTGGCGTCCGAGAAGCGGGCGGTGACCGGCACGGCGGCACCGGCGAAGACCGACGCCTTGCTGAGCTTGGCCGCCTCGGCGCTCGGCGTGAAGCGTCCTTCCACGACGGTCCCCTTGGCGTGGTTCGCCCGCATGCCCGGATGCTGCCCCCAGAGCGTGTTCATCGCGTCGACGGTCTGCTCGGCGGTGGTGCCGTCCTCGGCCGAGACCGGCGTGCCGGCCAGACCGGCGAGCATGAGGCCGCCCGCCAGGGCGCGTCGGAGGAGTGGAATATGGGTCATGCAGGTCTCCGGATCGGGGCGGCCCTCCGGCACCCGAGGCGGCGACCGGCGGCGATGGATGGCTATTGCCACGATCTGGAGTTGCACAAAAGGATCGAGCCGCGCGCCGCGATGCGAGGCCGTTTATCGGCGCGCGCCGCCGTCTGGACCGACGAGCCGCAGCCCATGCCCGTCGGGTCCCTCGGCGTAGGCGGTGCTGCCGTCGGCCGAAAGCCGCACCGGGTGGCCGGCCTGCCGGATCGCCGCGACGGCTTTGACGACGTCGGCGGTCTCGAGGACGAGCCGCGTCGTCGCCCGGTCGCGCGGACCGAAGGGCGCCGGGGTCGGTTTCTCCGTCGCGGGCTGGCGGTAGTGCAGCAGCTCCAGATGCGGCGTCGCAGGGCCGCCGGGTTCCAGGCCGAGGACGTCGACGACGGGGTCGGGGACGCCGTCGAGGCGCGCCTGCGCCTCGCCCGCGTTCAGACCTCGCTGCGCAACCCGGAAGCCGAGCAGCGCCGCGTGGAAGGCGAGCGCGGCCTCGAGGCGCGTCACGGTGATCGCCGAGTGGTCGATGCCGAGGAACAGGCCGGGCGCGGCCTGCCAGCGCTCGGCGGCGGGGCCGCCGGGGAAAGCGATCAGCTCCAACGGGTGCCCGTCGGGATCGCGGAACTTGTAGGCCGTGACGCCGCCCGACGTCTTGGGCAGGTCCTGCGGGCCGCCGACGCTGACGGCGGTCGGCGACAGGCGCGAGAGCTGCCCGAACGCGGCCTCCATCGCGCGGACGGGGATCGCGAGATGCTGGAAGACCGGATCGGTGGCACGGGGCGCGTCCGGGTACGGCGCGCCCGGCGGATCGAAGGCCAGGAACGCCACGATCTGCCGGCCGAGCCGCATCGTCAGGCGCGAGCCCACCGCCCCGGGGGATCCGTAGGCGTCGCCGATCGCAGCCGGCAGCGGCTCGATCGGGCCGACCCGCGAGAACCCGAGGCCGTCGCGATAAAACGCCTCCGTCCGCGTCAGGTCCGCGACGGTGCGCTCGAACCCGGCGATCGATCGGACCAGGGCGCTCACAGGAGCCGCGCCCCACGCCGGTTGGTGTAGATCGCGTAGAGGGTGTGCGAGGCGCAGAGAAAGAGCCGGCTGCCGTTGCGGCCGCCGAAGGCGAGGTTCGAGACCGTCGCGGGCACCAGGATCTTGCCGACGCGCTCGCCGTGCGGATCGATGCAATGCACGCCGTCCCCGGCGCCCGACCAGAGATAGCCTTCGTCGTCGAGGCGGAAGCCGTCGGCGAAGCCCGGCTCGACCGTGTGGAAGACGTCGCCGCCCGAGAGCGATCCATTCTCGGCGACGTCGAAGACGCGGATGAACTTCTTCGGCGCCTCGGCGAATTGCAGCCCGCTCTCGGCGACGTAGAGCTTCGTCTCGTCCGGCGAGAAGGCGAGCCCGTTCGGCCCGTCGAAGTCGCCGGCCACGACCGCGAGCGAGCCGTCGCGCGGGTCGAAGCGGTAGACGTTGGCGGGCAGCTCGGAGGCCTGCTTGCCGCCCTCGTAGTCGGTCTGGATGCCGTAGGGCGGGTCGCTGAACCAGATCGTGCCGTCCGACTTGCAGACGACGTCGTTCGGGGAATTCAGCCGGCGGCCCTGGTAGCGCTCGACCAGCGCGGTGATCGTGCCATCGAGCTCGGTCCGGGTGATCCGGCGGTCGCGGTGCGAGCAGGAGAGCAGGCGCCCCTGCCGGTCGCGGGCGTGCCCGTTCTCGAAGCCGGTGCCCGAGCGGTACACCGATACGCCGCCGGTCTCGCTCCAGCGCATCACGCGGTCGTTCGGCAGGTCCGAGAACAGTAGCTCGTCGCGGTCGCCGAACCAGACCGGGCCCTCGCACCATCGGAAGCCCTCGGCGAGCATCTCCAGCGGCGCGTTCGGCAGCACGAACGCCTTGAACCGCGGCTGCGTGATCTCGAAGCCATCCATCGGCGCGGGCCTACTTGAAGCGTCCGGGCTGGTTCACGGTCGGCGTCACGTCGAGGCCGGTGACGATCATCGTGCACGGCTCGTCGCCGACCGTGCCGGAGAGATGCCCCTTCCGTCCGTCGCGCTCCTTGGTGTTCTGGTCCTCGCCCATCATCAGCTCGCCCGGTCCCATCTCGACGCGGGTGCCGTCCATGGTCTCGACGAACCAGCGGCCCGACAGGATGGCGATCCATTGCGGCCGCGGGTTCTCGTGCCATTGCCCGACCCAGCCGACCGGCAGCACCGTGAAGGTGACGCCGGCCTGCGACGGCGCCTGCTTGTCGTTCCATTGCGGCGCGGTCTGCGGGTCGATGCCCTCGAACTTGAACGCCGACAGCGCGAACCGTTCCTGCCGGCTCACGCCTTCGGCGTCGGTGTAGACGTGCCAGTACGGCATCCTGGGCGGCGGCCCGCCGTCGTGCTGATCGGCCATGTCGGGTTCCTTGCGAGAGAGGGTCGTCAACGGTTGTCGGGGGCGGACAGGGCCGGGGCGGCCTGCGGGCCGCTCGAGAGCGGGTGCCGAACGACCTCGGAGGCCGGGGCGTAGGTGCCGCCGATCACCACCAGCAGAAGCCCGCCGACGAGGCCGAAGTTCTTGAAGAAGTCCCAGAAATGGGCACGGCCCTCGCCGTTCTTCGACCAGAAGTCCGGGAACCGCCAGAACGGGTGGTACATCAGCGCGGTGACGGCGCAGAAGCCGGCGAGGATGAAGGCCGCCGCGCGATCGAAGATGCCGGTCACGATCAGAACCGGCGTCACCGCCTCGACGAGGATGCCGAGCACGAGCAGCAGGGCCGGGAAAGGCAGCGGGCCGGAGCGCGCCTGCCCCATGGCCTCGTCCCAGTGCGCGACCTTGTCGTAGGCGCTGAGCGGAAACATGAAGACGAGGCAGAGCTTGGCCGCGAGCGGCACGGCGACGAGATCGAGCCACGTCATCGGGGGCCTGGGGTGACGGGCATCGCGAGATCCGGGG
>NZ_VRVH01000264.1:0-6219 GCF_008040095.1 Methylobacterium sp. WL6
TTTCCTCCCCGAGCCCTTTGGAGCCCGACCGATGACGCACGCCCGTATCCTCGCCCTCGACACCGCCGCTGCCGATCCGATCCACGCCGCCATCCAGCGCCACCGCGCCGCCTACGACGCTAATCAGGTCGCTCCCGAGGGCAAGACGTCCGTGATCGCGAGCGACGACTACGATGCCGCGACGGACGCCCTGATGACGACGCCTTGCGCCTCCTGGTTCGGCGCGCTTGCCCTGCTCGGGCACCTACGCTGGTGGCTAAGCGAGGAAGCCGAGTTCTCGGCAGCTCACCAACCCGGCTACGGCATCGCACAAGCCCGCGTCGCCGACCTGACCCTGTTTTCGGTACCAACCTGCCGCCGGTCGCGATCTCGCCCGCCTTCCCCTCGGGCCGCCTGTCGCCCGCTCCGTCCCGCCTGTTGCCGGGCGTCGATCGCTACAGCCAGCACGCCGCGCTTGCCCCGCCGAACGAAGCCCTACCCGGCGAAGACGAGACCTGGCCGGCCGTGACTGCGATCCGCCCGGATACCGTGTTCGTCCGCTCCCGTCGCTTCATCAGCGCGGCCGGCGAATTCCTGACCGCCGTGGCGATCATCGGGGGCGGATGCATCCTCACGGGCCTCGCCTCCCTGCTCTGAGCCTCGACCCGGCATCCTGCCGCCCCTGCAAGCCTGCATCCCTGCGAACCTGAAAATCGGAGCACCTAACATGCGCAATCCCGTGAAGCGCCTCCCGACTGCCGATGCGAAGCCGACCCTGCGCGAGAGGTTCGCGTCGTTGAAGGCCAAGGCCGCGGGCCTAGCGGCCGAAACGAGCCAGGGCCGCCGTACCATGCTGGCCGGGTCCGTGGCCGCTGCCATGCCGTTGCCGGCGCTGGCCGCCTCGGCGCCGGTCGCGAGTGACGGGCGCGGCGCCTACCTCGCCCGCCTCCTGACCGCCTACGCCGAGGACCGGGCATGCCGTCCGATTTCTAGCGAGGCCGCCCTTGCGTCCATCGAGGGGACCGCAGCCAACCTCGTGATGCGGCGGTGCTGCGATGTGTGCGCCGAGAACCTGGCTTTGCCGCCCCCGAAGGCTCCCGATGGCCTCGCGCTCGCGGCTCTCGCGGCGGCCATCGAACTAGAAGCCAACTGGTACGAGGGCAAAGACCGACAGTTCAACGCAGGGATGGCCCTCATCCGCGCCGTGCTCGCCATTACCTGGACGTCGCTGCCGCCGGGCTTTGTTGGGTTCGGGGACGAACTGGACTGCCCCGAAAAGGACGACGCGCTTTTCGCGGCACAGGGCAGCCTTCCGGCCTGGGCCATCGCCGAAGCGGAAGCCGCCGCCAAGGACGACGCCTTGCCCCTGCCATCTCGATCCCGCGAACTGACGGCAAGCCGCGATCAAGGCTTGCCGCGCCCCTTGTAATCCTGAAAGCGGGCGCTGCCGCGTGGAAGCTTGAGCTATGAGCAACGTCATTACCTTCCGCCCGCGCGCCACCGTGGCACACGTACCTCCGGCCCCCTCTCCGGCCGAGACCCGGCGCATGATCGAGGAAGCGGCACAGACCGCCCTCGACACAGCGGACAGCCTGCTCGCGATCCTCGACCGCATGAACGGGGATGCGGAGGCTGACGACCTGGCGAGGCGGAGTCAGCTCCCATGGTGGCCGAGCAGTCCGGCGGGCAGGTTGCGTCCCTGCGAGGGGATGCCGTGGAGGGGCGGTCCTCTGCGCTGGATAATCGTTCTTCAGGACATACCAGCCGCGCCGACCGTGCTCCCGTTCGCCCCGCGCCCGTAGCGCGCCGCCGGCAACGTCGTGGTGGCGGCTGGCGTGGCGCTGCTTGAGGTGGTGGTGGCCCAGCCCGCGCACGACCCTTCGCAGCACATAAAACACCGCTCCTTTGGTTGTTTATGCAACCATTTGAGACCGGCGATTATTGGTCGCAGGTGGATTTCAGCTTAACTCATCAAACTAATACGGATAGGCAGAGCGGCGCATTAACTATTGGCTCTTAGAAGCCCGGGTGGTGAGATGAGGGATCGGTCTGTATAGGCCGCAACGGCATGAGCCAAGACTGGCTAGGCACAGCACGCTCCTTCGGACCCGACCGCCGCGGTGCCGTCGCTGTCATCTTCTGCCTCTGCGCGACGGTGCTGCTCGGCCTTGTCGGTGGCGGTGTCGATTACGCGCGCCTCGCCGCCCGACGGGCCCAGTTGCAGGCGGCCGTCGATGCTGGCGTCCTGGCCGGCGGCAACGCCCTCAAGCTCGCGATGTCGAGCACGGCCGCAGTGATCGGCGTCACCGAGCAGACGGTCCGATCCGAGGCGAAGTCGCCATTTGACCGGCCACTGACAGTGCAGGTGACGGTCGCGTCCGACAAAACCAACGTCGCCGCCTCCGCCGCCGAGACCTTCAAGCTGACTTTCGGTAGCTTCGTCGGGGTGCCCGCCGCCAGTCTCACGGTGAAGGCGCAGGCAAGCGTCGTTGGGCGAATGCGCCTGTGCATGCTGACGCTCGATCCTTTTGCTGCCGGCTCGTTCAATCTGCAGAAGAACGCGCAGGTCACCGCCTATGGCTGCTCGCTGTACTCGAACTCGGTCAACGCCACCGGCATGGTCGGCGGCGACAACGCGATGGCGCGCGCCGACACGATCTGCTCAGCTGGCGGCTACCTTGGGCTTCGCGCGAACTTCGCGCCCGTGCCGCAGGCCGGGTGTCCGGCAATTGATGATCCGCTGAAGAACCGTGCGTCGCCAACGATCGGTGCATGCCTCTCAATACCGCTATCCGCCAACAAGAAAGGTGATATCAGCAAGAACGAGATTGATCAGAATGCAACGCTCGATCCGGGCACCTATTGCGGTGGCCTGAAGATCTCCAAAAACGCCGTTGTCACGCTCAAGTCGGGCACTTACGTCATCAAGGACGGGCCGCTGATGGTCTACGATAAGGGAACATTGTCTGGTACGGACGTATCTCTGTACTTCTCCGGCAACACGGCGGGGCTGCTCTTCGACAAAGGCAGCACAATCAGTCTTAGCGCCCCCACACTCGGGGTGATGGCAGGCCTTCTGATTTCGGAGGAACGAACCGTCAGTACCCCGCTGGATCCCGTAGTCGGCTTGGCGAACGGCCTCATCGGCGCCCTGCTGCCGGCTCTGGGGCCACCGCCCCCGACGCCAGCTCCACTAGGGCAGACCAAGCCGATGCGAACCTATCGCATCATCAGCGACAACGCCCGTACCATGCTTGGTACAATCTACTTGCCAGCCGGACGCCTCGTGATCGATGCGACGAAGCCGGTGGCGGATCAGTCGGCCTACACCGTGATCGTAGCCCAACAAATCAACCTCTACGAAGGGCCGAACCTCGTCCTTAACGCCAACTATAGCGCAACGAGCGTGCCGGTGCCGAAGGGTGTCGGCCCGGTCTATGGCCGGCTGCTACTGACACAATGATGTGTGTCGACAGCCTCCCTTTCGAGGAGATGGGGCGGTAGCCGTATGCCCGTCATGGGCCGGGACCCGCAGGTCCGCCCTGCGACCAACAAGAAGGGGGCGGGAGGGATTTCGGTCCGTACACTTCCATGCGCGGGGTCCCTGATGCAGGCGCGCATAGGTGCACGAAGTGGTTTGCCAAATGCTTGGACGGTGACGTCGAAACCTCAGGGCGGAACTGGTGCGCCGTTTATCTGAGAGATAAGCTCGGTTTTCACTGAGCCAGATATCAAGCATATACTCCGTCCCATTATGGACAAAGCTATAACTTAAACATCGCCAGTATGTCAAAATTAACTAATTTATCCAATTATTAGCGGCTGAAATACTCTCGAAACTTTCTGGATTTACTCATGCCGGGGGATCGAAACGAAAATAAAGCGCAGGTCTATCTTATGGGAGCTTCGATAAAGCGGCGCGTTCTCGCATCCGCAGCAGGGTTGGCCTGCTGTCTCGTGTGCCTCCAGGCCTACGCCAACGCATCGACCGTCGCCGGCATCGTCATTCAGAAAGCCAAGCAATTCGGCTTCCAGGCGGTCACCCTGCAGGCCGGCGGATCCATCGTGCTGTCCAACGAAGAGGCGACGTCCGTCCACCACGCCTATATCGAGGCGGACGGGGTCCACCGCGATTTCGGCGACCAGGAGCCCGGCAGCCGCACCACGATGGTGTTCCCGCAAAGGGGCGACTTCCTCGTCCTCTGCGGCGTGCACCCAAAGATGAAGCTCGCCGTCCATGTCGACTGAAGGCCTATCGCGCTGGGGACCGAGGGGTGACTTCCGCTGCGCTTGATGTCCATGGGATCCATCCTTTGTCGTTTGCAGAACTGCGCCTCGGAGCGAAAACCAGCGTCGACCTAGATCGACGCGCCGGTGACGAACGCGCCGAGGTCCGAACACATCCACAGGACGGCTTCGGCAATCTCCTCGGGCTCCAAGGGCATCCGCTGCCGGATCGGCACGGTCCCGACGCAGAGGGCGCCACGACCGCCGACATCATGGCCGCGATCCTGATGCGAACGCCAGACACCCTGACAAGGAAGTGCAACCGGGCGCTGCTGGCGCTTGGGTTCGCAGGCGCCTTCCGCCGGTCCGAATTGGTCGCCCTCGACGTGGCCGATCTCCGCGACGATGCGGAAGGGCTGCGCGTCCTGGTTCGCCGGTCGAAGGTCGATCAGGAAGGGCAGGGGTTCGAGAAGGCGATCCCGCACGGTCGCTTCATCCGACCGGTGGCGCTGGTGTGCGAATGGCTCGACGCCGCCGGGATCACGGATGGCCCCCTATTCCGACCGGTGTCGCGATCGGGGAACGTGCGGAAGGCTAAGTTGGACTTAGGGCGTGAGGGTTCGGCGGAGGAAGTGGGAACCGAACTCCCCGAGCCGCGCCTAACCACGCAGGCCGTCGCCGACATCATGAAGCGGTACACAACGGCTGCTGGGCTCGATGCCTCGACGTTCGGGGCGCACTCGCTGCGGGCCGGCTACATCACGTCGGCCGCCGAGCGGGGTGCCGACCTCGCCCGCATCATGGATCAGTCAGGACACCGCGATCCTTGCACGGTGGTTGGCTACATCCGCCGGGCAAATGCCTTCAAGGGGCACTCGGGGAGCGGGTTTTTGTAGGATGCGTACGAACGCGCCTTACATGCAGGCGCGCTCAGGGATCGCCCTAGCTACAGCAGTTAACGTCTAGATAGGCGCCAGCGGCTTTCCGAACTTGCACTTACCCCGCAACTCCCACCGATTTTCGATGCAATGCTGGTTGCAGAACGTATCTACCGCCCTTTGGACCCCTGGGAAACGTCCGCCTGAGGAGTCGTAGTCGTCCGCGATGAACAACCCGCCGGGGCGAAGCACCGACCACCACGCAGCGAGGTCAGCGGCGACGGAGGCCTCTTCGTGACCGGCGTCGAGATGGACCACGTCGACTTCTACACCGCGTAGGCGCATCAGCTCCGCAGCATTCACCGAGTCCAGGGGCAGCGGTACCACCCTGTCAGCTAGGCCTTCGCGGAGGACGTTAGCCAGGAACGTACGGTACAGGCTCGGGTAGCCGTGCTCGGTCGCCAACTCAGCGAACAAGCTAGCGTCTGTCCAGTGATCAACGGCGCCAAGCCACGTATCGACGGCGATCACCGTACCCGTGACGCCGTGTGCCGCCATCGCCTTTGCCATGTGCACGGCGCTCGCGCCTTTCCAGGTGCCGACCTCGACAACGACGCTCGGCCGCCACTCACGAACTGCGTCTTCGAGGAAGGCGTGCTGACTGCGCCAGCCTTGGAGATCGAGAGGCCGCAGTGTGGTGGGTGGGTTCGTAAAGGGGTCTTGCCCATGCCAAAGGGCGGCAAGGATTTCGTTACGTGTCACGGTATCTCCAACGGTGGCGCATCCTGTTCCGGCGAAAGGCTCTGGGGGACCTGTTTCGAGGGGTCAATGCGACCCAGTCGATGACTTCGCTGGATCGCTTCGGGTTTCCAGCACCCAAGGGGCACGCCGGAGGCAGGCTCCTGTGATGCAACCTAATCTTAGGTGAAGGCAGAGCGCTGGGGGCTGATAAGTCCACTTATCGGCCCCCAGGGATATGATCGGCCCCCGCGAGGTGGTCCAAAGGTCAAGTTAGTGCACGGTGGGCCGCTCCGCCACGAGTAGCTTGGCCGGCGGAGCTGGTCGGGCGAGCGCAGCCGGCCAAGCGGAGAAGGCTGGCACGAACACCTCCGGTGCCGGCGGCTGGTATTTCAGC
>NZ_VRVH01000265.1:0-6196 GCF_008040095.1 Methylobacterium sp. WL6
GGGCGAGGACGGCCCGCCCCGCCGCTGGGGCGGCCATTGGAGCCGGCTCTCCCCCGAGGACCGCGCGGCCTTCGCCGACGCCCGCATCGCGGCGCTCCATGCAGGCCTGCGCCTCAACGCCGACCAGGAGAAGCTGTGGCCGCCGGTCGAGACGGCGATGCGCGATCTCGCCCGCCAGCGCCGCGAGCGCATGGCCGCGATGCGCGATCGCAAGCGCATGGACGAGGACGCGCCGGCGGCGTTGCGCGCCATGGCGGATGCCGCCACCGCCCGCGGCGCGGCTTTGGGCAAGCTCGCCGACGCCTCGGGGCCGCTCTACGCCACCCTCGACCCCGACCAGAAGCGCCGGGCGATGATCCTGGCCGGGCCGATGGGCGGCCATCGGCACCGCCACGGCGGCCGTGGCGAGGACGGCGGCGAGGGCGAGCAAGGCCCCCGCGACGGGCGCTGACGCAGGCGGCGCTTGATCCGCGGCGGCCGGGGCGGCACACCCGCGCCACCGCCGCCTCGGGCGACGGTGGGCCGGCGCCCTTCGCCCGGACGATCTCGGAACCCGCGATGGCGCGCCTGAAGGGCGACACGATCCCCCTGCTCCGCCGGCTCTGGCGCGAGTGGCTGTCGCCGCACCGGGGCACGCTGGCCGTGGTGCTGGTGCTCATCGCCCTGGTCGGCGCCTCGACCGGCCTGTACCCGGCGCTGATCAAGGGCGCTTTCGACGCCTTCGACCGCAAGGATGCCGGGGCGCTGGCCTACGGCCCGCTGATCGTCATCGTCGTCACCTCGGTGCGCGGCTTCGCGCTGTTCGGCCAGACGGTGCTGACCAACCGTGTCGTGACCCGGGTCGAGGCCGACATGCAGGCCGCGCTCTACGGGCACCTGATCGACGCCGACCTGGCGCAGCTCGGGCGCGAGAGCCCGGCCGCCTTCACACAGCGCTTCACCACCGACTTCGCCTTCATCAAGGAGGCGCTGACCCGGATCTCGACCGTGCTGCTGCGCGACGTCGCCATGCTCGTCGGCCTCGTCGCGGCGCTGATCTGGATGGATCCGGTGCTGACGCTGGTGGCCGCGGTCACCGTGCCCTTCGTCGCCGGGCCGATCGGGCGGATCGGCAAGAAGCTCAGGCGCGTCTCCACCACCACCCAGGAGCAGATGGGCGCCACCGCCAGCCTGATTTCCGAGAGCCTCCAGGGGGTGCGCATCGCAAAAACCTACGCGATGGAGGGCTACCTCAAGGGCCGCGCGGCCGACGCGCTCGACTCGGTCCGGCGCCTGAAGATGAAGGCCGCCAACGCCCGCGGGCGCCTCGACCCGCTGCTCGAGGTCGGCGGCGGGTTCGCCGTGGCGGCGGTGCTGATGCTGGTCGGCCAGCGGGTGATGGCGGGCGAGCGCACGGTGGGCGACTTCACCGGCTACGTCGCCGCGCTCCTGCTCGCCGCCCAGCCGGCCCGCGCGCTCGGCACCCTCAACGCGATCCTGCAGGAGGCGGCCGCCGCGCTGACCCGCTACTTCGCGCTGATGGACGAGGCGCCGACGATCCGGGAGGCGCCCGCCGCCGTCGCGCTGAGGCGGGGACCGGGCGAGATCGCCTACCGGAACCTGCACTTCCGCTACCGGCCGGACGCGCCGGCGCTGGAGGGCATCGACCTCGTCGTGCCGGCCGGCTCGACCACGGCGCTGGTCGGCCGCTCGGGCTCGGGCAAGTCCTCGCTGCTGAACCTCGTGCCCCGCCTCTACGACGCCACCGCCGGAACGGTGGCCATCGACGGGCAGGACGTGCGCGGGGTGACGCTGGCGTCGCTGCGCGCGGCCGTCGCGGTG
This sequence comes from Methylobacterium sp. WL6, assembly GCF_008040095.1. Classification (NCBI taxonomy): domain Bacteria; kingdom Pseudomonadati; phylum Pseudomonadota; class Alphaproteobacteria; order Hyphomicrobiales; family Methylobacteriaceae; genus Methylobacterium; species Methylobacterium sp. WL6. The sequence continues at coordinate 1,822 of NZ_VRVH01000265.1, forward strand.
GTGTCGCAGGAGGTGGTGCTGTTCGACGACACCATCGCCGCCAATATCGGCTTCGGCCGGCCCGGCGCCACGATGCCCGAAATCGTCGCCGCCGCGGAGGCCGCCGCCGCCCACGGCTTCGTCGCGCGGCTGCCCGAGGGCTACGACTTCCGCGTCGGGCCCGCCGGCGGGCGGCTCTCGGGCGGCGAGCGCCAGCGCATCTCGCTCGCCCGCGCCTTCCTCAAGGACGCGCCGATCCTGCTCCTCGACGAGGCGACCTCGGCCCTCGACTCGGAATCCGAGCGCCTGGTGCAGGACGCGCTGACCCGGCTGATGAAGGGCCGCACCACCCTGGTCATCGCCCACCGGCTCTCGACCGTGCGCGAGGCCGACCTGATCGTGGTGATGGAGGGCGGCCGCGTCGTCGAGACCGGGCGGCACGAGGCCCTGATCGCCCAGGGCGGAGCCTATGCCCGCCTGCACCGGATGCAGCTTTCGGACGACCCGGCACCGGCGCCGGTGTCGTGAGCCGAATCGGGTCTCGCGCGTAATCCCCGCGTCACGGGACGGGAACGGGCGATGACGGGCGAGACCTTCGGACGGACGGCGGACGGGGAGACGGTGACGCGCTTCACCCTGGTGCGCGGGCCGCTGCGCGTGCAGGTGCTCGATTACGGCGGGATCGTCACCGCGATTGAGACGCCGGATCGCGGGGGGCGCGTCGGCAGCGTCGTGCTCGGCCTCGATACGGTGGCGGGCTACGAGACCAAAAGCCCGCATTTCGGCGGCCTGATCGGGCGCTTCGCCAACCGCATCGCCAAGGGGCGCTTCACGGTCGACGGCCACGCCTACGCCCTGCCGATCAACGAGCCGCCGAACGCGATGCATGGCGGGCCGCGCGGCTTCGACCGGCGGATGTGGCGCGTCGAGTCGGTCGATGACGCGCACCTGACGCTCGCGCGCCGCTCGTCCGACGGCGAGGAGGGATTTCCGGGCAACCTCGACGTCGCGGTGACCTACGGCCTGCCCGAGGACGGGACGCTGCGGATCGACTACCGCGCGCATACCGATCGCCCGACCGTGCTCAACCTGACGAACCACGGCTACTTCAACCTGGCGGGCGAAGGCGCCGGCGACGTCATGGGTCACGTCGTCACGATCCCGGCCGACGCGGTGCTGGAGACCGACGCGACGCAGGTGCCCACTGGCACGCTGCGGCCGGTGGCCGGCACGGCGTTCGACTTCCGCACCGGCATGGCGCTCGGCCGGCGCATCCGCGACGGCGATCCGCAGCTCGCGTTCGCCAAGGGCTACGACCACTGCTTCGTCCTCCGCGATGCGGACGGAAGGCTGCGGCCGGCGGCGACCTGCATCGAGCCGGGGAGCGGGCGCCGCCTCGACGTGGCGACGACGCTGCCGGGCCTGCAGCTCTACACCGGCAACAACCTCGACGGGACGCTGATCGGCCCGAGCGGCCGGATCTACCGCTCGGGCGACGCGGTCTGCTTCGAGACTCAGGCCTTCCCCGACGCCCCGAACCACCCCGGCTTCCCGCCGGCGGTGCTGCGGCCCGGCGAGCATTTCACGTCGGCGACGACCTACCGGTTCTCGCTAGCCTGATCGGCGTCCGCCCGCGCCGCCCGGCGTGCGGCGACCGCGTCGGCGAGCAGGCACAGGATCTCGAAGGCGAGCTGGCCGCCGGTGAGCGCGGTGAGCCCCGACGGGTCGAGGGGCGGCGCCACCTCCACGAGGTCGGCGCCGACGAGGTCGAGGCCGCGCAGGCTGCGCAGCAGGGCCAGCGCCTCGCGGGTGGTCAGCCCGCCGATCTCCGGCGTGCCGGTGCCGGGCGCATAGGCCGGGTCGAGGCTGTCGATGTCGAAGCTGAGATAGGTCGGCCCGCGGCCGGCGATGGCGCGGGCCTCGGCCGCGACCTCCGGCATGCCGCGGCCGGCGGCCTCCTCCATGGTGATGACGCGGATGCCCCGGGCGCAGGCCCAGTCGCGCTCGTCCGCCGCATCCATGCTGCCGCGGATGCCGATCTGCACGCAGCGCCGCGGATCGAGCACGCCGTCCTCCACCGCGCGGCGGAACGGGGTTCCGTGGGTGAGCCGGGTGCCGCCGTACTGCACGTCGTCGGTGTCGCTGTGGGCGTCGATGTGCACGAGGCCGAGCGGCCGGTCGCGCCCGAGCGCCCGGAGGATCGGATAGCTGATCAGGTGGTCGCCGCCGACGCCGAGCGGCACGATGCCGGCCGCTCTGAGGCCGCCCATGAACGCCTCGATCCGCCGGCAGGTCTCGCCGGCGTCGATCGGGTTCACCGGCACGTCGCCGAGGTCGGCGCAGGCCGCTAGCGCGTAGGGCGCGAGCCCGCTCGCATGGTTGATCGCCCGCGTGCCGGTCGAGGCCTCGCGCACGCCGCGCGGGCCGAGGCGGGTGCCCGGCCGGTTCGTGGTCGCCCCGTCGAACGGGATGCCGACGAGGCCGATCTCGACGCCATCGGCGCTTCGCGGATCGCGGCAGGGCAGCCGCATGAAGCTCGCCACGCCGGCAAAGCGCGGCGTCTCCATGCCGGAGGCCGGACGGAACGCCGCGATGCGAGCCGCATCCGCCTCGCTCACCCTGTGCACCACGCTGGTCCCTCCCCGGATCGACCGGTATCATCCCGGGCCGGCCCGGCGCGATCAAGCCGGATGCGCCGATCCGCGTTGACGACGCGGCGTCCCGTGGCTATAGAGCCGGCTCTGCCGAGGGCCCGTGCGGTTGCACGCGTCGTCGGCTTCGCCATTCGCCACACCCAGCGCAGACCGATCCGAGGCTCCCCGAGCTCGAAGGTCCCCGCCCTTTGATACGAGGATGCCCATGGCCAACACCGTGTCGGCCAAGAAAATGACCCGCAAGATCGCCAAGCGCACGGCGATCAACCGCTCGCGCCGCTCCCGGATGCGTACCTTCGTCCGCAAGGTCGAGGAGGCCATCGCCGCGGGCGTGCAGTCCGACGCCCTCAGCGCGCTCCGCGCCGCCGAGCCGGAGATCATGCGGGCCGCCCAGAGCGGCATCGTTCACAAGAACAACGCCTCGCGCAAGGTTTCGCGCCTCGCCGCCCGCGTGAAGGCCCTGGCCGCCGCCGCCTAGGCGCGGCCGCCGTCGGCACCGCCGACGCGCCATCAGGTCCCGATACGAAAAAGCCCGGCCTTCGCGCCGGGCTTTTTCGTGTGCCCGAGCCATCGCGGCCATGCTCTCATTCTTCGGGACGGCGACCGCGCTCGACGTGAGGCGCGCACCCTCCGCGATCGCCCTCCCCCGAAGCGGGCTGCCGCATCAACCCATCTTGCGTACGATGGCAGCCGGTGAGCCTTCGAAGGCCCGCGCGGCCCCCTCCCCCGTCCGGGAGTGGGTCGGGGTGCGACCTGCCCGGACTGTCCCCTCACCCTGTCCCCTTGACCCTGTCCCCCTGCCGAACGGGAGAGGGCCCCGGCGCCGCGCCGGCACGACGCCGCCGTTCAGTCGCCGTCGCGGGGGCGAGCAACGCGGAGATCCGGGCGCCAGGCCGGGTGTGCGGACCGATCGTTGCCCGCGACACCGCCGTCGAGACGCGCTCCGGAAGCGCCTGAGGGCGCGATCGATGTTCGCGCCTTGTCCGCGCTTGGCGCGTGACGAAGCGTTAACCCATTTTCAAAAATCCATTTCGTTGCGGAGTCTTCGGGGCGGGTGTAGCTTAACAAAACCTCACCACGCCCCAGCAAACCCACAGCATCTCCGCCACCAAGCCGAATCATGCGTCGAATCAAAGCCGTATCGTGTGTCGCTTCGACTCCGCTCGACTCGCCGAAGTGGCGGTCAAGGCTTTCCCCGCAAGTCCCACTGTTAAAACTACCGTAGGCAATTGTTGATAGGCTCTTCAAATCGACCAGCAGCGTCGTCGGACGGGTTGACTCCCTCCGATTTTTGCGCCCCGCCCGTGTTCACGGGGTGTTCCAGTGTGCGTGCGTACGCCCCGTCGGCGGGTCTCCCGTCCTCGGTGCGAGGAGAGTGTCAGTGATGCATGTCGACGAGAGCGTGTCGGGCGGCGGCGGAAGCGGCGGAGGAAACGGGTCCACGGAGGCCGCGGCAGCCTGGGGACGGGTGAAGCGCCGCCTGCGGGCCGAGCTCGGCGAGGACGTGTTCGCGAGCTGGTTCGCCCGCCTGGAGCTGGATTGCGTCGTCGGCGGCACCGCCCGCCTCACCGTGCCGACCCGGTTCCTGAAGAGCTGGATCGAGTCGCACTACCTCGACCGGGTGCTGAACACGTTCAAGGCCGAGGTCGAGGAGATCGGCCGCATCGAGGTCGGCGTGCGCGGCACCACCGCCCCCGTCCGCCCGACACGCTCTCGTCGACATGCATCACTGACACTCTCCT
>NZ_VRVH01000266.1:0-6183 GCF_008040095.1 Methylobacterium sp. WL6
GCGCAGGCGCGGGTCGGCGAGGCGGTCGGCGATCAGGCCCTCGGCCGCCCGCGCCGCGGCGGCCTCGTCGTCGAGGGAAGCGCCGGCGTCGAGCAGGGTCAGCGCGACGCCGCGATAGAGCAGGCCGGTGTCGAGGTGGGGCAGGCCGTAGTGTAGGGCAAGGCGCTGGGCGAGCGTGCCCTTGCCGGAGGCGGCTGGGCCGTCGATGGCGATGACCATGGCTGTCGAATTGTCGGGCATCGGGCCTATTCCCCGATCCCGGCGCCGAGCGCCTGCATCGTCGGCAGGAAGCTCGGGAAGCTCGTGGCGATCATCGCGCCGTCGTCGACGGTGACCGGCTCGGCGGTGGCCAGCCCCATCACGAGGAACGCCATGGCAATGCGGTGGTCGAGATGGGTCGTGACCGTGCCGCCCCCGGGCGGCGCGGTGCCGTCGCCGTGGACGAGGAGGTCGTCGCCCTCGATCAGGTGGGCGACGCCGTTGGCCTTGAGCCCGGCGGCGACCGCGGCGAGGCGATCCGATTCCTTGACCCGCAACTCGTGCAGGCCGTTCATCCGCGTGGTGCCCTGGGCGAAGGCGGCGGCGACCGCGAGCACCGGGTACTCGTCGATCATCGCCGGCGCCCGCTCGGCCGGCACGTCGACGCCCTTGAGGCGGCTCGCGCGCACGCGCAGATCGGCGACGGTCTCGCCGCCCTCCTCGCGCTCGCGCAGGCGCTCGATGTCGGCGCCCATCTCGATCAGCGTCGTGATCAGCCCGGTGCGCAGCGGATTCATCATCACGCCCTCGATCGTGATCTCGGAGCCCGGCACGATCAGCGCCGCCACCAGCGGGAAGGCGGCCGACGACGGGTCGGCCGGCACCACCACCTCGGTGCCGCGCAGCGTCGGCTGGCCGGTGAGCGCGACCGCGCGGCCGTGGCCGTCCGGCCCGTGCGGGGTGACGGAGACCTCGGCGCCGAACAGGCGCAGCATCCGCTCGGTGTGGTCGCGGGTGGCCGCGGCCTCGATCACCGTGGTGGTGCCCGGGGCGTTGAGGCCGGCGAGGAGCACCGCGGACTTGATCTGCGCCGAGGCGGCCGGCGTCTCGTAGCGGATCGGGATCGCCTCGCGCGGGCCGCGCAGCGTCAGCGGCACGCGGCCGCCCTCGGCCTCCGCGAGCACCTGGGTGCCCATCAGCCGGAGCGGATCGAGGATGCGGCGCATCGGCCGGCTGCGCAGGGAAGCGTCGCCGTCGAAGGTCGCCGTGACCGGCTGGCCGCCGACGACGCCCATCATCAGCCGCGAGCCGGTGCCGGCATTGCCGAAGTCGAGGGTCTCGGCCGGATCGGACAGGCCGCCGATGCCGACGCCGCGCACCACCCAGCGTCCCTCCCCCAGGCGCTCCATGGAGGCGCCGAGCGCGCGGGCCGCGGCCGCGGTGCGCAGCACGTCGTCGCCCTCCAGCAGGCCCTCCACCCGCGTCTCGCCGATGGAGAGCAGGCCGAGGATCATCGCGCGGTGCGAGATCGACTTGTCGCCCGGCGGCCGCAGCCGTCCGCGCAGGGGGGCGCCGGGCGCGGCGGAAAGCGGGGTCGGCTCGGAATCGTGCGACACGGGCGGTCAACTTCGCGAGGGATCCGGGCCGGGGCCGCGGGATCGCCGGAGGAGGCGCTGAGGCGCCGAAAAGCCGGTGCGACGCGTGGCGCCGCGCGGGAACATGGGGCGGTCGGTTATCACGCGCGCCGCGATCCGTCATCCGAGCTGCGGCGCCGATCCGACGGTCCGCCGCCGCCCTGGACGCATCGAATGTCGCCGGCGAACGATCGCCGATCGCTTTTCCGCAAAAAGGGGGTTGAGTCCGATCCGAGGCCCGCCTATAGAACCGCCCTCGCCGGACGGCATCGCCGGGCCAGCGAGACACCAGCGCGGACCTCCAGAGCCGCGGTGGACGAGAGTGGGGCCTTAGCTCAGCTGGGAGAGCGCTTCCATGGCATGGAAGAGGTCATCGGTTCGATCCCGTTAGGCTCCACCACTCTCCCTCTCAGACGCGGATACGGTTGTCCGAGAGGGGTTCGGCATGGACGATGTTCCATCGCTGCCCCATACGATCTTGTACCGACATCCCGTACGATAGGCCGGCCGCCGCCACGTCTGCGACCGAGACCAGGTACGGTTTCTATCTGCCGTCGAACGGCGCGGTTTTCAGAAGAATCTGCCGTTACGGGCTGCCGTCGGGTTCGCCGACGCTGGTGACTGCATCACGCGCGGATGACGTCGCGCGCCCATTGTCGACCGATCGCATCGACCCTCACGGCTCGCGTCGACGGTCGTCGTGCGAGGGAGGCCGGAACCGAACCGCCGATCGCGACCTTACAAACTCAATCACTGGTTGTGTGAGGCTGTGATGGTTGCGATCGTGATGGCGGCGGTCTTCGGCGCGGGGCTGTCGATCCTGCTCTTGGCCAAGTTCGGCCTCCTCATGGTGCTGCTGGCGATCCCCCTCGGCGGGAGCACCGCGGGCATGGCCGCCGCGCTCGGCCTCGCCGCGGCGCGCGATCGGCGACCGCCGAACCGGATCGGCCGGAGACCTGCGATGGCGCGGCCCGTCACCATCGTCCGCTGACGCCGCATCCGCTCTCGCCTACCGGTGCCGGTCGAGGAACTGCGCGAGGTAGGCGCCGGCCGCGTCCGGCCGCTCGACGGCGAGGAGGTGGGCAGCGTTCGGCAGCGTCACCAGTTCCGCCTGGGGGATGCCCCGGCAGATCTCCTCGGCCATCGCAGGCGGCGTCGCGGGATCCTCGCGGTCGGCGACGACCAGCGTCGGGGCGGTGATCGCCGAGAGGCGTGGGCGCAGGTCCATGCGCCCGATCGCGCCGCAGCAGACCGCGTAGCCGGCCGCATCGCAGGCCATGAACGCTGTGCGGATCGGCGCGACCACCTCCGGATGCCGTTCTGAGAAGCCCGGCGTGAACCAGCGGCCGAGGGTCGCCGCGACGATCGCCTGCGGTCCCGCCTCGCGCACCGTCGCGGCGCGCGCGTTCCAGCTCGCTTCGCTCGGCATGTGGGCGGCCGTCGCCATCAGGGTCAGGCTCGCCACGCGGCCGGGTGCGGCGCTCGCCAGCGCCTGCATCGTCATGCCGCCGAGCGACAGGCCGACGGCGTGGATGCGGCCGATGCCGAGCCCATCGAGCAGCGCCAGGAGGTCGCCGGCGAGGTCGTCGATCTCGGCCGGCGCGTCCCGCGTCGCCGAGCCGCCATGGCCGCGGGTGTCGTAGCGCAGGATGCGGTAACGGTCGGCCAGGTGCGGCACCACCGCGTCCCACATGGCGAGCGTCGTCCCGAGCGAGTTGGAGAACGCCACCACCGGTGCGTCCTCCGGGCCGGTGAGGATGTGGTTCAGGGGCAGGTGAGCCATCTCAGGCCGCCAGCCCGAGGGCGGCGCGGGCCTCGGCCGGTGTCGCCGGCCGGCGGCCGTGGCGGCGCACCGCCTCGGCGGCGAGCCCGACGAGCTCGGCGTTGCTCGCGGCGAGCTGGTCCTTGGCGATGCGGATGTTGTCCTCGAGCCCGGTGCGGACCGCGTCGGCGCCGCGCGCCAGCGCCCACTCCATCACCACCGCCTGGTTGCGGCCGATCCCGGCCGCCGTCCAGGTCGCCCCGGGCAGGATGCGCCGGGTCTCGGCGAGCAGGATGTCGAGCAGGTGCTCGTCGGCCGGCATCGCGTTCTGGACGCCCATCACGAACTGCACGTGCGGCCGCGCGTCGATCAGGCCGGCCTCGACGAGGCGGCGGGCGCCGTGGAGGTGCGACAGGTCGAAGATCTCGATCTCCGGCCGCACGCCGAAGCGCGTCATCTGCGTGGCGAGGTCGGTGACCAGGGCGGCCGGATTCTCGTAGACGATGGTCGGGAAGTTGACCGAACCGGTCGAGAGCGAGGCCATGTCCGGCCGGTGCTGCAGCGAGAGACCCCGGCTCGCCGGGTCGCGCCCGCGCCCGCCGGTGGAGAACTGCACCACGAGGCCGGGGCAATGCTTGCGTAGGCCCTCCTGCACGGCGGCGAAGCGGTCGGGATCGGAGGACGGGGTCTCGTCGTCGTTGCGCACGTGGATGTGGGCCAGCGTCGCCCCCGCCTCGAAGGCCTGGTGCGTCGACTCGATCTGCTCGGCCACCGTCACGGGAAGCGCCGGGTTGTCCGCCTTGCGCGGCACCGAGCCGGTGATCGCCACGGCGATCACCACGGGCGCGCTGGTCTCGATCTGGCTCATCGTCCCTCCGTGGCTCGGCCGCGTCCTCGCGCGATTCTCGCGGGATGTAGACCGCCGCGCCCGCGCGCAAAGCCCGGGGCGGAGACAGCGCCGCCGCTCTGTCGGCCCGCTTGATGCCGCGGCCGCGGCGGTTCATGGGTCGAGCGTCCGTGCGCGGGCCGCGCGAAGGAGGATGTCATGAGCCGTCTCGTCACCGTGCTGAACGGCCCGAACCTGAACCTCCTCGGCCGGCGCCAGCCGGAGATCTACGGCCACGAGACCCTGGCCGACGTCGAGGCCGCCTGCCGGGCGCTCGCCGGCGAGCTCGGGCTCGCGCTGCAGTTCCGGCAGTCGAATCACGAGGGCGCGCTGATCGACTGGATCCACGCGGCGCGGGACGAGGCCGCCGGCATCGTCATCAACCCGGCCGCCTTCACCCATACCTCGGTGGCGCTGCTCGACGCGCTCAACGCCTTCGACGGCCCGGTGATCGAGGTTCACATCTCGAACGTGCACAAGCGCGAGGCCTTCCGGCACCACTCCTACGTCTCGCTGCGCGCCGACGGCGTGATCGCCGGGCTCGGCACCGAAGGCTACGGCCTGGCGCTGCGCCGCGTCGCGACGTTGATCGGCCAAGCCGAGGCGGCGCGCTGATGCGGGACGGGGCGGTGGGCCGGGCGGGCAGCGCGCACGCGGCGCATGGACGGTTCGGCCGCCGATGCCTATGGCGTAGCGCGAGCCCGCCTCCGTCGGTCCGGGCGCTCCTCCTGCTTGCGATGGCGATGTTCGGTTCGATGCGTCCCATCTCGGCCGAACCGGTTCCGCCGCCCGAGGCGACGACGGGACTGATCGAGGCCCTCCAGGCCCGCATCCTGTCCGGCCACAGCGCGACCGCGGTGCTGGAGGCGTGGTGCGCCGAGCGCGGCCTGTCGGCCGAGCCGCACCTCGTCGCCCGTCGGGTCCCGGGGGCCGAGAAGCCCCTCGACGCGGCGCAACGCAAGCGTCTCGGCCTCGCGCCGGACGAGCCGGTCCGCTACCGGCGCGTCCGGCTCGCCTGCGGCGTCCACGTCCTGTCCGAGGCCGACAACTGGTACGTGCCGGGCCGGCTGACGCCCGCCATGAACGCGGCCCTGGACGAGACCGACGCGCCGTTTGGCCGGGTGGTGCGCCCGCTCGCGCCGACCCGCCGCAACGTCGCGCTCCGCCCGCTCCGCGATCCCGGCGCCCCCGCCCCGGGTCCGGACGACCCGCTGTTCGAGGTCGACGCGGTGCTCGCGACCGGGGCCGGCCTGCCGTTCTGCGAGGTCGCCGAGACCTATCTCGGGGCCGTGCTCGGGCGCGGACCTTAGCAGCCGCCGCTGCGTCTTGCGGGACTTCGGTGCGCACGGCTATTGCCGGGCCGATCGCCCGGACGGGCGGCACGCTCGGAGGATCCGCATGAGACCGGCAACTGTGTTCGCTCCCACCCTCTTCGCCGCCTGCCTCGTCGCGTCCTGCCTCGTCGGCAGCGGCGCGCAGGCGCAGAAGGCCGCCGACCCGGCCGGGATCTGGCTGACCGAGACCGGCGACTCGAAGGTGCGGCTGACGCGGTGCGGCGCCGGCTTCTGCGGCACCATCGTCAGCACCGCGGGCAAGGGCCTCGACGCCAACAACCCGGACCCGGCCCTGCGCACCCGCAGCGTCGTCGGCGTCCAGATCGTCAACGCCACGAGCCCGTCGGGCGACGGCTATTCCGGCACCCTCTACAACCCGAAGGACGGGAAGACCTATTCCGGCTCGCTCAAGATGACCGGCCCGAACGCGATCGAGGTCTCGGGCTGCGTGATGAGTGTCTTCTGCAAGCGCCAGACCTGGAAGCGGGTGGGCTGAGCCGTCAGCCCGCCGCCACCGCCGCGGTGATCGCGTCGAGGGCGGCCTTCGCGCCGGCGCCCTCCGGGCCGCCGGCCTGGGCCATGTCGCGG
>NZ_VRVH01000267.1:0-6137 GCF_008040095.1 Methylobacterium sp. WL6
CCCCCCCCCCCCCCCCCCTTTTTTTTTTCAAGCAGACTACGGCATACGACATCTGCGCATGTCTCGTGGGCTCGGATATGTGTATACCAGAAAGGTGCACGCTGGCCTCGTGCCCGAGCCCGCACAGCGCTTCCGCCAGCGCCAGGGCATGCACCACGCCGCCGCGCGGGTTGGTCGAATGCGTCAGGATCGCGATGCGCAGCTGCCGCGGCATGGGTTCACGCTCCCTCGCCGCGGGTCGCGCCGCAGCCGATCAGCGGCGAGCTGCCGAAATCCCACACCACTGCCTCCTCCGTCCCGCGCGCCACCCGCGCGACCCGGCTCGCGTCGAGGCTGCCGATCCCGGCGGCCGCGATCCCGCGTTCGGTGAAGCGCCCGACGACCGCGGGCGCCTCGGCGGGGGCGGCCGCGACGAGGTAGCCGAAGCTCGGAAAGGCGGTGAGCCAGCGCTCCAGCGCGACGCCGTCGGGGATCGGGAGCCGGTCGAGGTCGATCCGGCCGCCGACGCCGGAGCATTCCATCAGCATCAGCGCGGTGCCGACGAGCCCGGCCATGCTGATGTCCTTGGCGGCCCGCGCCAGGCCGTCGGCCGCGAGCCCCGCCAGGATCGCGACGTCGCCGCGCAGGCGCTCCGGCGGCGCGCCGGTCGCGGCGTCCCAGTACGGATGGGGCTCGCGGAAGCGCCCGCGCAGGTCGATGCCGGCGATCAGCACGTCCCCCGGGGCGGCGTCGAAGCTGGTGAGCAGGCGCCGGCCGGCCCGGCCGAGGATCGCCACCGCGAGGTGCTCGGCGCCGTTGCGGGTGTTGGTGTGGCCGCCGACCACCGGCACGCCGTAGGCCTCGGCGCCGGCCCGCAGGCCCGCGAGCACCGGGTCGGCGTGGTCCTGGTCGCGGCTCCACAGGGCGTCGACCACCGCGACCGGCGTCCCGCCCATCGCCGCGATGTCGCTGACGTTGACCATCACGCCGCAGAATCCGGCGAAGTACGGGTCGGCGGCGACGAACCCGTCGAGGAAGCCCTCGATCGCCAGCAGGAGGTGCCCGTCGCCGTCGGGGATCGCGGCGCAGTCGTCCCCGGCCGGGACCGCGAGGCCGCGCGCGCCGAGCCGGCCGATCCCTAGCCTCCCGACGACCGCGTCGATGTCGCGCTTGTGCGCCAGCCCGCGGCTTTCGCGGACGGCGCGGGCGATGGCGTCGAGGCTGGGGGGCGCCGTCACGCGGCCGTCGCCGGCCGGCCGCGCGGCAGGGTGACGAGCCCGTGCTCGGGATCGTGCATCGGCGGGTAGTGGGCGAGGTCGGCCCGCATCAGCCGGTGCGGCCGGCCGTGCAGGTCGACCGCGCCGAGGTCGTCCCAGTGCAGGCCGGCGAACAGGGCGGCGTTGCCGGCCTGGACGTGGGCGAGGAAGCGCGTGCAGCCGCGCGCATGGGCCGAGGACACCGCGACCCGGATCAGCCCGGCGCCGAGCGCCCCGACCCGGCGATGCCCGCGCTCGACGGCGAGCCGCGAGCCCCACCACTCGCCGGGCGTCTCCGGCGCCGCGTGGATGCGGACGGTGCCGACGACCGCGTCCGGGTCGCCGCCGAGCGTCGACAGGGCGCAGATCGGGATCGCATGCGCGTCGAGCGCATCCGCGTCGCTCCCCGCGAAGAGGCCCTGCTCGGCGCAGAACACCGCGTGGCGCAGGCGCGCGCAGGCGCGCCGCTCCCAGGGGGCGGTGGCGAACTTCACCCGGAACAGGCTCGCGCGATACGGGGCGACCGGCTCGAACATCTCAAGGCCTCCGCTCGTAGGCGGAGAGCGCCGAGCAGGCGCCGCAGCGGCCGCAGCCGGCCTTGATGTCGGCCGAGCGGAGGTCGGCCCGCGCCAGCATCCCGGCCAGCGGCTTCAGGATCGCGTGCATGAAGTCGGGGGACGGGGCCGGGTGGCTTTCCAGCGGCGTGCCCGAGATCGGCACGAACGGCACCACGAACGGGTAGACCCCCAGCGCCACGAGCCGCTCGGCCATCCCGAGGATCGCCTCGGGCGCGTCGCCGAGGCCCGCGAGGATGTAGGTCGAGACCTGGCCCCGCCCGAACACCGGCACCGCGGCCGCGAAGGCCTCGAGATAGCGCTCCAGCGGGACGCTCGCCTTGCCGGGCATGATCCGGCTGCGGACCTCCGGCGTCACCGCCTCGAGGTGCATGCCCAGCGCGTCGATGCCCGAGGCCCGCATGCGGGAGAACCAGCGGTCGTCGTCGGGCGGCTCGCACTGCGCCTGGATCGGCAGGTCCACCGCGGCCTTCACCGCGAAGGCGCTCTCGCACAGGACCGCCGCGCCGCGGTCGGTGGCGTTCGGCGTGCCGGTGGTCATCACCATGTGCTTGACGCCGTCGAGCAGCACCGCGGCGCGGGCCACCTCGGCGAGCTGCTGCGGGCTCTTGTGCGCGACCGTGCGGCCGGCCGCCAGCGACTGGCCGATCGCGCAGAACTGGCAGGTCCTCGTGCGGCTCTGGTAGCGGATGCAGGTCTGCAGCACGGTGGTCGCGAGGACGTCGCGCCCGTGCAGCACCGCGATCTTGGAATACGGCACCCCGTCGAAGGTCTGGAGCGCGTAGAAGCGCGGCTTGTCCGGGAAGGTCACCCGCCCGACCACCGCGCCGTCGTGCTCGATCAGGCTGAACCCGTCCGGCCCCGGGCGCTGCACGAGGAAGGGCGATTCGAAGGCGGTGGCGGTGTGGACTGGCACCATCACCGTGCGGCCCGAGATCGTCATCGCCTTGTGGTCGGAGGGGCCGGCCCCGCCGCGCCGGCTCTGGACGCCGGGGCGGCTGTCAGCCAGCCGGACTCCGTAGGATTGCAGCGCGTTGATCAGCCGCTCGGTCGGAAGGCCGGGCGCCGCCGGGCCCGGAGCCGGGGAGGCCGGCGACGGGGCGGTCGAACCGGTCAGGAGCGGGCTGTCCATGGTCTGAACTCCGGGTCGTCGCGGGAAGGCGGTTCGTCGCGGGAGGCGTCGTCGTCACGGGAAGCGCCGGGCGCGCGTCGTGGTTGAGGCTGAGCAGCTCGGGCCGGGCGTAATGGCCGACCGAGTCCATCATCCGCTTGCGCTTGGTCACGAGCGCGAGGTCCATGTCGGCGATCACGAGCCCCTCGCCCGCGCGCAGGGGCTCGGCGAGCAGCCGCCCTTCCGGCGAGACGATCGCCGTGAAGCAGCCGCCGCGCATCGCGCCCCGCAAGCCCTCCTCCGGGCAGGCCTTGGCGATCTGGTCCTCGGAGAGCCATCCGGTGGCGTTGACCACGAAGCAGGCGGCTTCGAGCGCGTGGTGGCGGATCGTCACCTCCATCTGGTCGGCGAAGACCTGGCCGACCAGCGAGCCCGGGAACTGGGCCGCGTGGATCTCCTCGTGCTGGGTCATCAGGCAGTAGCGGGCGAGCGGGTTGTAGTGCTCCCAGCAGGCGAGCGCGCCGACGCGGCCGACGGCGGTGTCGACCACGGTGAGACCCGCCCCGTCGCCCTGCCCCCAGATCATGCGCTCGTGGTAGGTCGGCGTGATCTTGCGGCGCTTGAGCGCCAGGCTGCCGTCGGCGTCGAAGATCAACTGCGCGTTGTAGAGCGTGCCGTGGTCGCGCTCGTTGACGCCGAGCACGATCACCATGCCGTGGCGGCGGGCGGCGGCCGAGACCGCCTCGGTGACGGGGCCGGGCACCACGACCGCGTGCGCGTAGAGCCGCAGGTGCTCCGCCCCCTGCATCGCCGGCGGGCTGACGAAGGAGAAGTACGGGTAGTACGGCACGAAGGTCTCGGGGAAGACGACGAAGCGCGCCCCCTTCCCCGCCGCGTCCGCGACCGCGTTCAGCACGCGCTCCAGGGTGTTCTCGGGCCGGTCCAGGTCCGGCGCGATCTGGACCGCGGCGGCCCGGACGATGCGCGGCTCCGCCATTGTCCGCCTCCTCGCTCGTGATGGGTGCCGGCGGCCGGCCGCTCAGACGGTCCAGGTGTCGATGATCACGGCGTTGTCGCGCTTGTGCAGCAGCACGATGTCGAGGACGTCGGTCGGCGCGATCGGGCGGATGCCCTCGATCAGCGAGGGCTCGCCGTGGCCGTAGAGCGCCTGGAGCGCGAAGCGGCAGGCATAGACCTTGCCGCCCTCGGCGATGAACTTCGCGATCTGGTTGTTCATGTTGAGGTGGCCCGGGAACGCCTCGTCGCCGAGCGTCGGGAAGCCGCGCTGGATGCCCAGCGTCACGCCGGGGCCGTAGAGCAGCACCGAGGTGTCGAAGCCCTTGCGCTGGAGGCGCGTGGCCTGGAGCAGGTTCACGAAGCCGATCGAGCCCTCGAACGCGACGGTGTGGAAGGTCACCAGGGCCTTCTGCCCCGGCTCGGCCTTCACGTCCTCGAAGACCTTCTCCTCGTAATCGACGAAGTAATCGCCCTTCTTGTGCTTGTCGGTGCTGACGGCAGGCATCGGCCGCACTCCCTCTTGTGCATCGCGACCTGCGGCGGATCGAATGATCCCGGCCGCAGGTTCAATCGAGGATGGCAATCCCCGTGCCAGCGGGACGCCGACGACGCGCCGTTTCGGCGCCCGGTGCGGGATGCGGTCAATCATGCGGTCAATGGTCGATGCGGCGCGATCGACGTCTGTTTGGAAACGGCGCCGAACGACGCGGCATCTGCCGATAAAATGGGCGCCATTATTGTGAATTCTCTGGCGAGTACTTGACCGGATTGACCGTATCGCTCGCGCGGTTCGCAGCGCTCGGGCGTGCGGCACGCCGATTGCTCCCGATCAATCGACGATTGACTGCATCCTGACCGGTCGGGAGGCGAGAATGAGCCGCGCGACGCCGAAATCACGCGTCTCCGGGGCGCCCGCTCCGGGATCGCGCCCGGAAGACGGCTGGTGCCCCGACCTGCGGCGCTTCGGCAAGCCGCACTACCTCGCCATCGTCGAGGCGATCGCCGAGGACGTCCGCACGGGAAAGCTCGCGGTCGCCGAGCGCCTGCCGCCGCAGCGGGTGCTCGCGGCCCGCCTCGCCCTGAACTTCACCACGGTGGCCCGCGGCTACGTGGAGGCGCAAGGCCGCGGCCTCGTCGAGTCGCGGGTCGGCCAGGGCACCTTCGTGTGCGATCCGGCGCGCAGCCTCCAGGCGCCCCGCCCGGCCCTGCCGCGCCGCCGCGGCGCGGTCGACTTCTCGATGAACCTGCCGCCCGAGCCCGACGACCCGCGGCTGCAGGCGCGGATGCGGGCCGGCGTCGCGGCGATCGCCGACGACCTGCCCAACCTCCTGCGCTACCAGGGCTTCGGCGGCACCGACGCCGACAAGGAGGCCGGCGGTCTCTGGCTCGCGCGGCGCGGGGTCGTCGCCGGCCACGACCGGCTCCTGCTCTGCCCCGGCGCGCACAGCGCCCTCGATGCGATCCTCGGCTCGGTGGCGCAGGCCGGCGACGTGCTCTGCACCGAGGCGCTGACCTATGCCGGCATCCGCTCGCTCGCGGCCCATCGCGGCCTGCGGCTCGTCGGCCTGCCGACGGACGCGGACGGGCTGGAGCCCGACGCCTTCGCGGCCGCCTGCACCCGGCTCGCGCCCAAGGCGCTCTACCTCAACCCGACGCTGCAGAACCCGACCACCCAGACGATCGGACGGGGCCGGCGCGAGGCGATCCTCGCGGTGGCGCGCCGCTACGACGTGGCGATCGTCGAGGACGACGCCTACGGCTTCGTCTGCCCGGACCCGCCCCCGAGCTTCCAGCAGCTGGCACCCGAGATCACCTACTACGTCGCCGGCCTCGCCAAGTGCCTCGGGGCCGGGCTGCGCCTCGCCTACTGCGTCGCGCCGAGCGCCCGCGCGGCGCTGCCGCTGGCCTCGACCCTGCGTGCGGCGACCGTGATGGCCTCGCCGCTCACCACGGCGCTCGCCACGCGCTGGATCCTCGACGGCACCGGCGAGGCGGTGCTCGGCTTCGTCCGCACCGAGTCGCAGGCGCGCCAAGCCATCGCCGCCCGCCTGCTGCCGGGGGAGCTGGTCCGCTCCGATCCGAACGGCTTCCATCTCTGGATGCGGCTGCCCGAGGGCTGGACCCGCTCGGCCTTCGCCAGCCAGGGCCGCGCCGCCGGGCTCGGCGTCGTCGCGAGCGACGCCTTCTGCGCCGCGGGCC
>NZ_VRVH01000268.1:0-6133 GCF_008040095.1 Methylobacterium sp. WL6
GCGCCGCCCTGTTGCGGCCGAGCGACCGCGCCCGGGTCATGCGCGCGCTCGAGATCCTCGCCGCCACCGGCCGGCCGATCGCCGCGTTCCACGGGCCACGCGTGCCCGGTCCGCTCGCAGGACGAAGGCTGCTGAAGATCTTCCTGGCGCCCGAGCGCGAGCTGCTGCGCGCCCGCATCGACGCGCGCTTCCGCACGATGATGCAGCGGGGCGCCCTCGACGAGGTCGCGGCGCTGCGCGAGCGCCGCCTCGACCCGCTGCTGCCGGTGATGCGCGCCCACGGGGTGCCCGGCCTGATCGTGCATCTCGACGGCGCGATCGGGCTGGAGGAGGCGATCGTGCGCGGGCAGGCCGACACCCGCCGCTACGCCAAGCGCCAGTTCACCTGGTTCCGCCACCAGATGGGAGCGGAGTGGCGCTGGCTGGCGCCCGAGGCGGCGATGGCGGAAATCGACTGAGGGATCTCAGCGCTCCAGGCGCGCGACGAGGCTCGACGTGTCCCAGCGGTTGCCGCCCATGGCCTGGACGTCGGCGTAGAACTGGTCGACGAGGGCCGAGACCGGGAGCTTGGCGCCGTTGCGGCGCGCTTCGTCGAGCAGGATGCCGAGGTCCTTGCGCATCCAGTCGACGGCGAAGCCGAAGTCGAACTTCCCCGCGTTCATGGTCGAGCCGCGGTTCTCCATCTGCCAGGAGCCGGCGGCCCCCTTCGAGATCACGGAGAGCACCGCCTCCACGTCGAGCCCCGCCTTCTTGGCGAAGTGCACGCCCTCGGACAGCCCCTGGACGAGGCCGGCGATGCAGATCTGATTGACCATCTTGGTGAGCTGGCCCGCCCCGACCGGCCCCATCAGCCGGCAGGCGCGCGCATAGGCGCCGATCGCGCTCTCGACCTTGTCGTAGCAGCCCTGGCCGCCGCCGCACATCACGGTGAGCATGCCGTTCTCGGCGCCGGCCTGGCCGCCGGAGACCGGGGCGTCGATGAAGCCCAGCCCCTTCGCGGTCGCGGCCTCGGCAAGCTCGCGGGCCACCTCGGCCGAGGCGGTGGTGTGATCGACGAAGATCGCACCGGCCTCCATGCCGGCGAGCGCGCCGTCCGGACCGAGCACGACGCCGCGCAGGTCGTCGTCGTTGCCGACGCAGGCGAAGACGATCTCGGCGCCCTCGGAAGCCTCGCGCGGCGTCGGCGCATGCGCGCCGCCGTTGGCCGCCACCCACGCCTCGGCCTTGGCGGCCGTGCGGTTGTAGACGGTGACCGAGTGGCCCTTCTTGACCAGGTGTCCGGCCATCGGGGCGCCCATGACGCCGAGCCCCAGGAACGCGACCTTCGCCATCATCCGTCTCCGTCTCGTGTGCTGATGGAGCGGTCTAGGTATCGCGCACCGCAGCGTCAAACCGCGGCGCCGACGAAGTGAAGCGGATCGCGACAACGCCGCGCGGTTGTCCACTCGCTGCCGCGATGGGGATTTTCCTCAATCCAAAATTGCGGCATCACGCGCGGGATCGTCGGCCCCCGAGTGCCGGCTTCGGGAGTGGAACGATGGGCGCGATCGGTAGGCATGGCCCCTGGGCCCTGGTCGGTGCGTTGGGGGCGGCGGCGCTCGCCATCGTCGCCGTCGAGCGCGGCGAAGCGGTGAACGCGCTCTGGCTCGTCGTCGCGGCGGTCTGCGTCTACCTCATCGCTTATCGCTACTACGCGCTGTTCATCGCCGAGAAGGTGATGCGGCTCGATCCCAAGCGCGAGACGCCGGCCGTCCTCCACAACGACGGGCTCGACTACGTCCCGACGAACAAGAGCGTCCTGTTCGGCCACCACTTCGCGGCGATCGCCGGTGCCGGCCCCCTCGTCGGCCCGGTGCTGGCCGCGCAGATGGGCTACCTGCCCGGCCTGCTCTGGATCCTCGCCGGCGTCGTGCTCGCCGGCGCGGTGCAGGACTTCATGGTCCTGTTCGTCTCGATGCGGCGCGACGGGCGCTCGCTCGGCGAGCTGATCCGCACCGAGCTCGGCACCGTCCCGGGCATCATCGCGCTGTTCGGCACGTTCCTGATCATGGTGATCCTGCTGGCGGTGCTCGCGCTCATCGTCGTCAAGGCGTTGGCCGAGAGCCCGTGGGGCACCTTCACCGTGATGTCGACGATCCCGATCGCGATGCTGATGGGCGTCTACACCCGCTACATCCGCCCCGGCCGCATCGGCGAGGTCTCGATCCTCGGCTTCGTCCTGCTGATGGCGGCGATCTTCGGCGGCGGCGCGATCGCCGACAGCCCGGTCTGGGGCCCGGCCTTCACCTTCACCGGGACGCAGCTCTGCTGGATGCTGATCGGCTACGGCTTCGTCGCCTCGATCCTGCCGGTCTGGCTCCTGCTGGCCCCGCGCGACTACCTCTCGACCTTCCTGAAGATCGGCACGATCGTCGGCCTCGCGCTGGGCATCGCCTTCGTCGCCCCGCACATGCAGATGCCGGCGGTGACCAAGTTCGTGGACGGCACCGGGCCGGTCTGGGCGGGCCAGCTCTTCCCGTTCCTGTTCATCACGATCGCCTGCGGCTCGGTCTCGGGCTTCCACGCGCTGATCGCCTCGGGCACCACGCCCAAGCTGATCGCCAGCGAGGCGGATGCGCGCTTCATCGGCTACGGCGGCATGCTGATGGAGAGCTTCGTCGCGGTGATGGCGCTGGTCTCGGCCACCGTCATCGATCCGGGCGTGTACTTCACGATGAACGCGCCGGTCGCGCTCCTCGGCACGACGCCGGAGACCGCCGCCGCCGCGGTGACGAAGCTCGGCTTCCCGACCACGCCCGAGGTGATCGCTCAGACCGCCAGCGATGTCGGCGAGCGCACCATCGTCGCGCGGGCCGGCGGCGCGCCGACCCTCGCCGTCGGCATGGCGCACATCATCTCCAGCGCCATCGGCGGCAAGGCGATGATGGCGTTCTGGTATCACTTCGCGATCCTGTTCGAGGCGCTGTTCATCCTCACCGCGGTCGATGCGGGGACCCGCGCCTGCCGCTTCATGGTGCAGGACCTGGTCGGGCTGGCGGTGCCGTCGTTCAAGCAGACCAACGCCTGGGTGCCGAGCATCCTGGCGACGGCCATCGCGGTCGGCGCCTGGGGCTACTTCCTCTACCAGGGCGTGACCGACCCGCTCGGCGGCATCAACACGCTATGGCCGCTGTTCGGCATCTCGAACCAGATGCTGGCCGCCGTGGCGCTGACGCTGTGCACGGTGGTGATCTTCAAGATGAAGCGCGAGCGCTACGCGTTCGTGACGATCATCCCGACCGCGTGGCTGTGCATCTGCACCCTCACCGCCGGCTGGCAGAAGATCTTCTCCGCCGACCCGAAGATCGGGTTCCTCGCCCATGCCGAGCGCTACGCGGGCGCGCTGGCGGAAGGCAAGGTGCTGGCACCGGCCAAGGACCTCGGCCAGATGGGCCAGATCGTGCTGAACGACCGGATCGACGCGGTGCTCGCCGCGCTGTTCATCGGCCTCGTCGTGGCGATCGCCGGCTTCGGCATCGCCGCCTGCGTCAAGGCGCTGCGCTCCGACCGCTGGACGGCCCTCGAGAGCGAAGCCCGCATCGTCGCGGCGGAGTAGGGCCGATGGAGGCCGCTTCGCAGAACCTGCGCGACCGTTGGAAGGCCCTGTCCAAGTGCGTCTGCGACGGCGCGCGCCTGATGGTGGGGCAGGGCGATTACGCGGCCTATGCCGCCCACGTCGCGCGGACGCATCCCGACCAGGCGCCGATGACCGAGATCGAGTTCTTCCGCCATCGGGAGAACGCGCGGTTCGGTGTCGGCAACACCAGCGGATTTCGCTGCTGTTGACCATGCGACGGCGTGACGGACGGATCGTTCGAGGATGCGGCCCGGTCGCGGGCGGGAAACGCTTGACTCCGAACGGGCATTTCCCGTGAGTCAGGCGAGTGCGAGGTAGGCAATGAGCATCTTCCAGGACGCCATTCTGCGGTTCGGCCGGACGATCATGTCCTATGCCGGCGACGGCCTGTTTCTTGCTGCCGCGGTTTCGGCCGCGGCCAACGTGACGATCGCCGACGGCGACGTCGACGAGGAGGAGGTCGAGTCGGCGATCTCGGGCATGCGCGCCAACCCGATCCTCCAGAAATCCTACGACACCCTGCGGATCGAGCAGGAGCTGTACGAGGGCATCGCCCGCGCCAAGACCCGCGCCGGGCGGATCGAGAACCTGCGCCACGTCGCGGCCATCGCCGACCGGCCGCTCGACCAGCGCCAGGACATCTTCCTGATCGCCGCCGACGTCGCCGATTTCGGCGGCATCAGCGAGGTCGAGCACAAGGCGCTCGACGAGATCGCCGCCGCCCTCCAGGTCGAGAAATCGGCCCTGCTGCGCTGACCGGCCGTCGATCGCAGGCCCGGAAGGGGATCCATGTCGCGGACCGGACAGGTTGCCTTCGACACCTGGCTCCGCGGCCTCACCGGACTCGCGTTCGTCGGGTTCCTGCTCTCGCTCGTCACCTTCGGCATCTACCGCTTCTGGTACATGACCGACCTGCGGCGCTTCTTCTGGAGCCGCACCGTCGTCGACGGCAGCCCGGCGGACTACACCGGCACCGGGCGCGAGCTCTTTCTCGGCTTCCTCGCGGCCCTCGGGCTGCTGATCGTGATCTATGTCGGGCTGTTCGGCCTGGCGATCGCGCTGCCGAGCCTGGCGCCGTACTCGGCGATCCTGTCCTTCGTCATCTTGTTCCTGCTCGGGCAGTTCGCGATCTACCGCGGGCGCCGCTACCGGGCGATGCGGACGCTGTGGCGCGGCATCCGCCTCGGCCAGGACGGCTCGGGCCTCGCCTATGCCGGCCGGGCCGCCCTGTGGTGGGCGCTGACGCTGGCGACGCTGGGCCTCGCCTTCCCGTTCATGCGTGCCGGCCTCGAGCGCTACCGCATCGGCCACACCCTGATCGGCACCAGCCGGATGGCGTCCGACGCGCGCGGGCGCGCGCTCCTCGGGCCTTGGCTGCTGTTCTACGCGGTGGCGCTCGGCCCGGTGCTCGCCTTGCTGCTGGCGCTGATCGCCGCCAACGACTTCGTCCTGCCGATCGACCTGATGCTGCCCAAGCCCGGGGGCAAGGCCGGCAATCTCATCCTCAACCCCGCCTATGCCGGCACCCAGATCGCGACCCTCGCCGTCGCGCTCGGGATCACCGCCGGCTTCTGCCTTCCGCTCTCGCTCCTGCTGGTGCCGTTCTATCGGGCGCGCGAGACGCGGGTCTTCATGAACGCGGCGCGCCTCGGGCCGGTCCGCCTTGTTTCGACGCTCCGGGCGCGGCAATTCTACTGGCCCTACCTCGTCTACGCGCTGTCGCTCCTCGGCTTCGTCGTGGTGGTCGGCCTGATCGCGCTGCTCGCCGGCCTCGCCGCGCGGGCCGCGGGCGGCGACGGGCTGGCCTGGGCGGCGGTGCTCGGCGGCGGCCTGCTCTATCTCGGCGGCGCGCTCGCCTTCGCGGTACTGTACGTGCGCGTCGTCCAGGCCCGCTTATGGGCCGCGGTCGCGACCACGACGCAGGTCGCCGATGCCGACGGCCTGAACCGCATCCTCGCCGCGAGCCACGGGCCCGGCAGCGGCCTCAACGAGGGCCTCGCCGACGCGCTCGACGTCGGCGGCGCGCTGCAGATCGGGTTCTGATGGCGCTCACCGCCTCCGGCCGCTGGTTCGACGGCCGGAGCGCCGCGCCGCACGCGGTGACCCTGCACCTCGGCGAGCGCCTCGAGATCACCGGGCTGGAGGTCCATCGCGACTGGAACCTGACCGATTTGCGGGCCGGCGAGGGGCAGGCCCCGCTGCTGCGCCTCGGGATCGCGGGCGATCCCGGCCATGTCGAGGTCGTGGACCCGTCGTTCGCCGCATGTCTCGAAACCCGCTGCCCCGACCTGCGCAAGCGCGCAGACGCGGGCGGAGGGACCAGGCGCCTCGTCGCCGGCTCGCTTGCGGTCGGCATCGCGGTCCTGCTCACCGTGTTCTTCGGCCTTCCGATCGCGGCGGGCGTTCTCGCGCCGCTGGTGCCGGCCGGCATCGAGGCGCGCCTCGGCACGGCGGTGGAGGCGCAGGTGCTCGACCTGATGGGCGAACCGCCGCCCTGCGCGGAGCCGGCCGGCCGGG
>NZ_VRVH01000269.1:0-6131 GCF_008040095.1 Methylobacterium sp. WL6
ACCGGGTTGGCCGCGTAGGTCAGCGCGTCCAGCGTCAGCACGTCGTGGCCGAGGTCGCGCACCAGGTGGAGCACGAGGGCGGAGCCGATGAAGCCGCAGCCGCCGGTCACCAGGATGCGCATGTCGGCCTCCGTCAGCTGCTCCGACGCTTCAGGTGAAATAGCCCGTCGGCAGCACCGATTTCATCTCCGGTAGCTTGCACTGAGATATGAGCTTGAAATGACGCCGCGCGATGCGCAAAGAACAACGATGCATCATGATCCGGCGTCTTTGATTCTTATGACAAAGATCATCTCAAGCCGGTAGAATATGCTTGGGGGTCGATTTTCTGAGCAGGTATTTTCCCTTTTTCGCGATCGTTCGCACGACGTACTTTGACGGGTTGAGCGAAAGCGCTACGGCCAGGTTTTTCATGAACGGAAGCCAATTTCCGCTGCTGTAGTGCAGGGTCGCTATTCTGTAAGCGACAGCGGATCTCTTCAATCTCCAATTGCGGCATTTTCTCCAGATCGATTGTGAGTGAAGCATTTCCCTATATTGTTCCAGGCTTATTTCCGTGTTGCCGTTCAGGCGCCTGATCATGTTGAAATCGATGAAATCTCCGTTTTCGAAGATCTCGTTGATCCGCGTCGTCATGATGCTGCTATGCCGGCGATGCATCAAGACAGGCTCGGGCGACACGGCGATCTTGAAGCCCGCGGTCGCCATTCGCCCCCACAAGTCTCGATCATCGAGAAGATGGTTCCGATAGCCGCCCAAGCCGAGAACGACATCGCGCCGATACATCGCGGTCGGATGGATGATATTGACGATGAGGCCCGGGTCTTTTCTTGCAAGCCCACGTTCCATATCAATGGTCGGGACGCTCTTTCCGATGATCTTGTTGTCGACATCGATCATGTATGCTGCCGAGCTCAGAACGCTGACGTCCGGGTTTTCTTCCATGAATCGGATTTGCGATTTCAGCCTGTCCGGAAGCATGATGTCGTCGTCGTCCATGCAGGCAATCAGATGGTATTTCGCAAGCGACAGCCCCAAGTTCCTGGCGGCAGGACCGCCCCTGTTCGTCGGGTGACGCAACAAATGGATCCTCGCATCCTTCTTGGCGAGAGCCGCGAGGATCTCATGGGTCCCATCGGTCGACGCGTCATCGACGACGATCAGCTCGAAGTCCTCGTGGGATTGCGCCAACACGCTTCCGATGCACGCCTCTATGTACTTGGCGCGGTTATGGGTTGGCACTATGACTGTCACCGACATCGGTACCTCCGAGTCCGCATCTTCGAGCAGACGAAAGACAATCTAGAAAGAAATATGATCGCTCTATATTGCGTGACCATGAAATAAAGCAGATCAAGCTTTGCAATGGTTCACGTCGATCTTCCAGCCTGACGGTAGGCTGAATCCTCGACGAGATGACAGATTTTCAGGAGAGGCCGCGTACGCCTTTCGATCTAGCCCGAAGGGAACGGACGAGGAAACGGGTCGATCGAAGCGCTGCGATCCTGCGATCCGGCAAACCGCGTGCACCGATCCAGAGACCTCCCAAGGTCGTTTCCGGCCATGCTGGGTCGAAGGGCTTTCAGGGTCTTTGGGAGGGCGGCGGTGGCGGTCTCGTCGTGCCCGTGCGGCACGCAGATGCGGCAGCGCACCACGCGGAGGCGTCGACCGGAGCCTCGGAGCCTGTCGGTGGCGGCCGCCGTCTGGTCGACGAGGACGAGGCCGTGCGGATCGAGATCGATACGGCCTCCGATCGGCCGCCCGGAAACGACCGGCAACCGTCGGTGGCACGGATGGTGCCTGGAATGCGAAATGCCAGCTTGGGGTTGCCTGATCCCGTGCATCGGCCCACGCTCCGCTCATCCGCCTCGAAACTCTGGTCCGTCCCGGGAAGTCCTGATGTCGCGTCTGTCGGCCGCCTGCCTGATCGCGGGCCTGCTCGTCTCCCTGCCGCTCTGGTCCACGGTCCTCTCGGCGCAGACCCTGCGCTACGGCATGATGGAGGACCCCGACGCCCTCGATCCGACGCTGGCGCGGACGTTCGCCAGCCGCATGGTCTTCGCCGCGCTCTGCGACAAGCTCGTCGACATCGGGCCCGACCTGAAGCCGGTGCCGCAGCTCGCCACGCAATGGGAGCTTTCGCCCGACGAGAAGACCCTGACCATGCACCTGCGGCCGGGGGTGAGGTACCATGACGGCGAGCCGCTGAACGCGGCGGCGGCCAAGTTCTCGATCGAGCGGCACCTCAAGATGCCGGGCTCGCAGCGCCGCGGCGAGATCGCGCCGATCGACACCGTCGAGGTGGTCGACGACCTGACCTTCAAGATCAACCTGAAGACGCCGTTCGCGCCGCTGATCGCCCAGTTCACGGATCGGGCCGGGATGATGGTCTCGCCCAAGGCCGCCGAGCGGCTCAGCGACAAGTTCTCGACGGCGCCGGTCTGCGCGGGCCCCTTCAGGTTCGTCGAGCGGGTGCCGCAGGACCGGATCGTGGTCGAGCGCTTTCCCGATTACTGGAACAAGGACCAGATCCAGATCCAGCGGATCGAGTTCCGCCCGATCCCCGATGCCACCGTGCGGCTGACCAACCTGCGCGCCGGCCAGCTCGACCTGCTCGAGCGCCTGGCGCCGACCGACGTCCCCCAGGTCAGCCGCGACGCCAAGCTCGCGCTCGGATCGGTCTACGAGCTCGGCTTCCAGGAGATCCTGCTGAACCCCGCCAAAGCCGGCTCGGCGCTTGCCGACCCGAAGGTGCGCCAGGCGCTCGACCTGTCGATCGACCGCAACGCGCTCAACCAGGTGGTGTTCAACGGCGAGTTCCTGCCCGGCAACCAGTGGGTCTCGCCCAAGCACCCGAGCTACGTGACCGAATACCCGGTGCCCAAGCGCGACGTCGCCAAGGCGAAGGCCCTGCTCGCCGAGGCCGGGCAGCCGAAACCCCAGATCACGCTCTCGGTCTACGCCAACAGCGAGGCGCCGCAGGTCGGGCAGGTGATCCAGGCGATGGCCAGGGAGGCCGGCTTCGACATCCGGATCCAGGCCGCCGACTTCACCACGCTGCTCGACATGGCCGACAAGGGCAACTTCGAGGCCTACCTGTATTCCTGGTCCGGGCGACCGGACCCCGACGGCAACACCTTCAGCTTCCTCGGCTGCAAGACGCCGCTGAACTACAGCCGCTACTGCAACGCCGAGGCCGACGCGGCGCTCCAGGCCGAGCGCGGCACCGTCGACCCGCAGAAGCGGCAGGCCGCCTGGAAGCAGCTTGCCGACCGGGTCCTGAACGACCGCCCGGGCCTCTACCTGCTGCATCGCAAGCTGCTCTGGGCCTACACCAAGAAGCTCTCGGGCTTCGTCGCCTACCCGGACGGGCTGGCACGCTTCACCGGGCTCAAGCTGAACTGATGCTGCGCTTCCTCGCCCGCCGCCTGGCGCTCGCGGTCCCGACGCTCGTCCTCGCCTCGATGATCATCTTCGCCCTGCAGCAATTGCTGCCGGGCGACACCGCGACCGCGCTCTCCGGCGAGGAGCGCGACCCGGAGGTGATCGCGTTCATCCGCGAGAAGTATCACCTCGATCGGGCGCTCCCCGTCCGCTACGGCTACTGGGCGGCGGGCGTCCTGACCGGCGACCTCGGCGAGTCGATCCGCCTGCAGAAGCCGGTCTCGGAACTCGTCCTCGAGAAGCTGCCGGTGACGCTCGAGCTCGCCTGCCTCGCCATGCTGGTGGCCCTGGCCATCGGCGTGCCGATGGGCATCGTCTCAGCCGCCCGCCGCGGCACCTGGGCCGACACCTTGGCCAACGGCGTCGCGCTCTGGGGCCTGTCGATCCCGAACTTCTGGCTCGGCATCCTGATGATCCTGCTGTTCTCGGTGCAGCTCGGATGGCTGCCGGCCTCCGGCTACGTCCCGCCCTCGGAGAGCCTGTGGGAGAACCTCAAGGCGATGGCAATGCCGGCCTTCGTGCTCGGCAACGCGATCAGCGCGGTGATGATGCGCCACACCCGGGCGGCGATGCTCGGCGTGCTCGGCTCCGACTACGTCCGCACGGCCCGCGCCAAGGGCGTCTCGCCGCTGCGCCTTGTGCTGCGCCACGCGCTGCCCAACGCCGCGATCCCGATCATCACGCTCGGCGCCCTCGAGTTCGGGCAGCTCCTGTCCGGCGCGGTGCTCACCGAGCAGATCTTCTCGGTGTCGGGCTTCGGCAAGCTGATGGTCGACGCGGTGTTCAACCGCGACTTCGCCACCGTGCAGGGCGTCGTGATCTGCACCGCCGCCACCTATGTCGGCCTCAACCTCGCGGCGGATGTGCTGGCGGCCGTGGTCAACCCGAAGCTGAGGCGGGCATGAGCGGGATGGATCGCGACGCCGCCGCGCTGTTGCCGTCCCCCTCCGTGGCGGGGGGACGAGCGGTGCCCCTCCCGCGCGAGCCCGGCATGCTCGGCGCCTTCTGGCGCCGGCTGCGGGCGCGGCGGAGCGCGGTCGTCGGGCTCGCCATCGTCGTCGGGCTGGTGCTGATGGCGGCGTTCGCCGGATGGATCGCGCCCTACGACCCGACGGCGACCGATTGGGGCGCGGTGCGTGCCGCGCCGTCGCTGGCCCACCCGTTCGGCGGCGACGAGGTCGGGCGCGACGTGCTGGCCCGCATCGTCTACGGGGCGCGGGCCTCGCTCGGCGCCGGCCTCGTCTCGGTGGCGCTCGCGGTCTCGCTCGGCCTGCCGCTCGGGCTCGTCGCCGGCTATGCCGGCGGCTGGGTCGATGGCGCGATCATGCGGCTCACCGATGCGCTCCTGGCGATCCCGTTCCTGATCCTGGCGATCGCGCTCGCGGCCTTCCTCGGCCCGAGCCTGACCAACGCGATGGTGGCGATCGGCCTCTCGGCGACCTCGACCTTCGTCCGGCTCACCCGCGCGCAGGTCCAGGCGGTGGCGGCGGAGGAGTTCGTCGAGGCGGCGCGCTCGGTCGGCAACCCGCCCTGGCGGATCGCGCTGGTGCACATCCTGCCCAACATCGTGCCGGCGATCCTGGTCCAGGCGACGCTGACCATCGCCGCGGCGATCATCGCCGAGGCGAGCCTGTCCTTCCTCGGGCTCGGCCAGCAGCCCCCCGAGCCGAGCTGGGGCGCGATGCTCAACGTCGCCAAGAACTTCCTCGACCAGGCGCCGTGGATGGCGATCTGGCCCGGCCTGTCGATCTTCCTCGCCGTGCTCGGCTTCAACCTGCTCGGCGACGGGCTGCGCGACGCGCTGGATCCGCGGGGCCGCACATGAGCGACATGCCGCGTCTCGAAACGCCCCTGCTCGAGGTCCGCGACCTCGCCGTCGCCTTCGACACCGACGGCGGCGCGGTCCACGCCGTCAACGGCGTCTCGTACGCGCTCCGCGAGGGCGAGACGCTGGGCATCGTCGGCGAATCGGGCTCCGGCAAGAGCGTGCACGTGCTGGCCATGCTCGGCCTGATCCCGCGGCCGCCGGGCCGGATCACCGGCGGTCAGGTGCTGTTCCGGGGCCGCGACCTGCTCACCCTGCCCGAGAAGGCGCTCCGAAAAGTCCGCGGCGGCGAGATCGGGTTCGTGTTCCAGGACCCGATGAGCTCGCTCAACCCCGGCATGACCGTGGCGGCGCAGATCGTCGAGCCGCTGCGCATCCATCTCGGCCTCGACGCCCGCGCGGCGCGCCGGCGTGCGCGGGAGCTGCTCGACCTCGTCCGCATCCCGAACGCGGCCGGCCGCCTCGACCAGTACCCGCACGAGTTCTCCGGCGGCCAGCGCCAGCGCGTGATGATCGCCATCGGGATCGCCTGCCGCCCGAAGCTCCTCATCGCGGACGAGGCGACGACGGCGCTCGACGTCACGGTGCAGGCCGAGATCGTCGCCCTGGTGCAGGAGCTGAAGCGCGAGATCGGCATGGCGATCATCTGGATCACCCACGACCTCGGGGTGGTCGCCGGCATCAGCGACACGGTGCAGGTGATGTATGCCGGCCGCATCCTCGAGCGCGGGCCGGTGGACGACATCTTCGCCGACCCGCGCAGCGCCTACACCCTCGGCCTGCTGCGCTCGCTCCCCGACCTCACCCGCGGCCGGGCCGGGCGCGGGCGCCTGCGCCAGATCGAGGGCGCGCCGCCCGACAT
>NZ_VRVH01000026.1:0-33376 GCF_008040095.1 Methylobacterium sp. WL6
ACATGTTCCTGTTGAAGCAGGCACGCGTCTCAGGGCCGTCCTCAGGCGGCAAACCGGTGCATAAGGTCGCGAAATCGCCAGCGCAGAGCAGCTGCATGGCGGCCTTATCCTCGGGGGACACCGGAGCAGCCATGGTCGTGCTCGCTGCGAACGCGGCAAGCACGATGCCGACCCCAAAACGTACCAACATCAGGTTCTCCCAAAACACTCGGTGATCCGGGTCTAAGCTGAGAACCACACCAGATACCCCCTGGTTGCGCACGGGGAGTTTTGTTCCAGCTCGCTTTACTAACGTAGTCAGGGTCCAGCAATGTCATCTCGGCGGCCGGCGTTGCGTTCTTGAAGATGGTGGCGGGACGCTGATGCCGCTGAGTTGTCGAGGGCCAAGGAGGGCAGTGCTCCTACTGCTCCCTTGAAATGCTCGCGACCACGTGGGGCATACGCTGGAAGGCCCTCGGCCTGGTTCGCGTGGATACGCTCCCGGAGGGCGACCGCCCGCTGGGCAATCGCATCCGCATCGCAACGGCGGCAAGGTCCGCCGCGGCCGGCGGCCTGACAGTTGGTTGGGTGCTGACATGAAGAGCGTGGCATCGCGGAGAGGATAAGCAATTCGAGGCCAGTATCACCCCCCTCCCCCGACACGGTCGTGGAACGGGCTTGTCGCAAACTCGAACGCGCCTTCTTTCACGGATCGTTGGCCATCCCTGACCAGCTTGCCGCCTCCGCCCAGGAGTCGGCTATGATCCAGGCCGCCATCGCTGCGAAGCTGAAACAGCGCTCCAAAGCCGACTTTAAGGGCGGCCACTACGAAGCGAAGCTCATCGTGCAGGCCGTCTCCTGGTACCGGCGCTACCCGCTCAGCTACCGCGATATCGAGGAGTTTTTCTTGGAGCGGGGCCTGGAGGTCGATCACAGCACCCTGAACCGTTGGGTTCTGGCCTACGCACCGCTGATCGAGAAGCGGTTACGGCAGTTCCGCCGGCCACACTGCGGATCGGTCCGCATCGACGAAACCTACATCAAGGTGCGGGGCGAGTGGCGCTACCTCTACCGGGCCGTCGACAAGCACGGCAATCCCGTCGATTTCCTCCTCACGGCCAACCGGGATCTCGACGCGCCCAGGCGGTTCTTCCACAAGATGCTGCGGGAGCAGCCTTTGCTCGCTCCGGATTACATCGGCACGGATGGCGCCGGCGCATACCCGCCGGCCATCGCCGAGAGCTGGAAGGCGGGCCTGCTGCCGCGCACCCCGACCCACTACGTCACCAAGCACCTGCAGCAGTGGATCGAGAGCGACCACTTTCGGGTGAAGCGATCAATACCGCGGATGGGCGGTTTCCGCTAGTTCAACACGGCGCAGCGCACGATCCAGGGCTTCGAAGCCATGCTCTGGCTACGCAAGGGCTTCGGTTTTGCCGGCGCATGGACGGTGAGCGAACAGAACCGCCTACTCTCCCTCTGCTTCGGGCTTCCCCAAGCGAGCAAAGCGTGAAAGCGGGACGGCAGAGGTCGTTCCGCGTCTCAGATCCGAGTTTGCGACAAGCCCGGCCATGGCGGCCTGATGATCAACCGGCCGTCCCCACACGAAATCACTGACAGTCCCATCACTCGGCGAAGATCTTCCGCCCGCAGGCAGCGACGTCACACCAGAAGCGTCGTACCATGCTTTGGAGTTCGACACGCCAACCACCGAGTGGCAGGTCGGCAGCACGGCGCTGGTAGCGGCTTTGAAAGCGACGTGACGAGGTCCGGTAGTCTGGGCAAACCGCCATCGCAGCTCCGGACCTGACGACCAGACCGATCCGATTGGCGCTTATATCGAGATGATCGACGACAAACTCAGCAGGTACGAGGCTCGACGACCTGAAGCAGGGGCCCATGCTTGCCGCCCCATGCTGGATGTCCGCAACCTCAACGCCGCTGGCATCAGCAAGAGTGAGTCAGAGTCACGAGTGAACGCCGATCCAGGGTCCCGTTTCAACGCTTCTTGACACGCGAACTGCATCAGGATCCCGGTTAACGGCACAGCAGCCGCGGGGTTGCCTAGGCAAAGTTTGCGGTTGAGTGCGCATCAATGGCTGGAGCACCGGGCCGAGGCTGAACTCCCCTCGCCTCTTCCGCTCTACGAGGGCGCGCAGGTACCCACCAGGGCTCTTGATGTGCTCGGCACGCTGGAGAATCGCCGCCACCGTCACAGCGGCGGTCTCGTCGCTCATTACTTCACATGCCTTGCGCCATGTATCAGGGCTGATGCCGAGCATGGGTCGGATCTTCTCCGCCGTGTCCGCCAAGTCCCTCCAGGAGCAGATTTCTTCACGGGCGAAGTCCGCCACGTCAGGACAAGCATTAAGAACGAGACCAAGGAGATAGGTGCCCCGCGTACCGCCATCGCCCATGGGGCTAGCTTCATCTCGACCTGGCACGCCGGAGGTCTTCATCACCATTCCGAAGGTTGGTTCAAAGTCAGGATTCTCTGGATTTGAATTCTGAATTTGCCGCTCGGATTGGGCGGAAGTGCTGCTCAATTCTGATAATTCGTCGTGTGCAATGAGCAGCTTGCCCACATCGAAGGCGAGCGCTGTTAGGGCAGCCCTGCCTCCTCCAGATGCCCGGGCGCCGGCACCCGCGGCAAGAGCACTCACAACGGCGGCATAGCGGTCCCGTAGCGTCACCGCGGTGCCTGGTGAGCCCCCCCCGCCTCCAGGGCCTGGATGAGCTTCGCACAGCCACGGCGAAGCAGGGTCACGCGCTCGCAGGCGACGCGCAGCGCCTGCGCCTCAGCTCGAACCTCGCCGGCTTGCGTGGCCATCTCCTCTGCGCGGGCGACGAGGGGCGCAAGATTGAAGCCGTAGGCCTGGGCGATGGCTCCCCCCTGCCCTCTCCGGACGTAGCGCTTCCCGTTCGGGCTGTCCCGTCGAATGAGGAGCCCGGCCTCGACTAGGGCCACGAGATGCCTACGAAGCGTCGCCTCGGCGATACCATGCGCTCGTAGAGCAAGAGCGGCGTTCGAGGGGAAGAAAACGAGTCCAGGCTCCTCCCCGGCCGACAGAGCGGTCTCGGGATGAAAGGTCAGAAGTGCGTTGAGAACGGCGAGTGCCCTATCATTAAGACCGAGCCGGGTGCGAGCCGCGGCGATGTCGCGGAACACCGTCCATTTGTGAACCGTGGTCTCGCTAGGGCAGCCGTCCGCGTTCGCTTGAGCTCGGATTTGCGCAGGCGTCACCCGCCGCCGCCCAAAGGGCGTCGTGATGTGCAGATCCATCGTCTGACTGAGTACCGGGCGAAGATTGGGGGTTGGCCGAATCGACGTCAAAACGCTTGACGATGTGCCGGGAGATATGGTCCTCTGCGTTTGCTAATGACCAGAGGGGGGCTTCCGGACGCGGTTCCGGGGGCCCTTTCTTTTTTTGCGGTGTCCTCGTCTCCTTTCAACTCTTGCTGCGGGTCAGGTTAGCCCTTGCTCTGCCTGTAGGCGGCAAGGATCTCGGGGAGGCGCTCGGCGAGGTAGTTGGCGAAACCTGGTTCCGCCTTCTCGTCCAGTGTCACGCGCATGCCGTCAGAGCTTCGCTCGACGCGAGCGAACTTCACACCCTTGGCATTTTTTAGGGTCTCGGCCCTCGGCTTCACCTTGCGAGCCGACGGCGCAGCTAGCGCGGCTAGGATCACCGCGAACCGCTCGTCGGACGCCTTGCCGGCGAGGTCCGGGGAGGCAAGGGCGGTATTGACCTGCTCCGGAGTCGCCGCGCGAATGCGGTCAGCAAGCGTCAGCCAGCGCGGGCGGCCGACTTTGGGAGCCGGGCCGATCGCAGTCAGCACAGAGCCGGGGATGGCCTCTGCGACAGAGAGGTAGTTCGCAAGGTCAGGGCGGTGCACGCCCATAGCTTTCAGGATCACCTCGCGGGCGACGCCGACCTGTTCCATGTTCCGTGCGAAGTGGGCCTTCTCGATGTAGCTGAGGTTCTCGCGCGCGAGGTTCTCGGAGCCCTGAGCGATAATCAGCTCGGCATCGGAGAGATCCCGCACCACGGCACGCACAGGCTTGCCCAGAGCCATAGCCGCACGGGTCCGACGTCGCCCGTAAGCGATCTCGTAGTGGTTGTTCCGGCTCGGGTGGCGACGCACGAGGATTGGCGTGTGCTGCCCCTCCTCACGGACCTGCTCCATGAAGGCGTTGAAGCTCTCGTCGGTTACATCGGGCACGCGGTCGGCAATCGCCGATGGCAGGCACAGCGCAGGGTCGATCTCGACCACCGCACCATCCGAGCCCAAGGAGCTCGGCCGGGATGCCGCCCACATTGCCGCCATGGAGCGTGCCGCGGCTGGACGCTTCTCAGAAGTGGGAGAGGGGCCTGTAGCACCTGATACAGGGGTGTAAGTCATTGAGGGATCTGGAGTTGACTGTTGTGCCGTGTCCGACTGGACCGGTACTCCCATGATGGCGCTGAGGCGCTTCTTCTGGCTCACGTCCGGCCCCATACACGCGCGATCAGACCCTCGATTTCGCCGTTGACCGCATCAAGCGCGTCGAGCGCGCGCCGGTAGGTTGAACCGGTCACTTCGTCCCGCCGCAGCGGCGTCTCATAGACGGTCTGTCCGCGCAGGCCGGAGTTCGACACGGCGGTCGACTGCAACATGGCCTTGGTCAACACTCGGTCGCCGAATAGCCCGCGCAGCATTGCGACAACCTCGGTCTGCGGCGTGTCCTGCGGCTCGAACCGGGTGACAAGGTAGCGGAACCAGTCATGGGTTGGAGCAGCCCCCTGCTCGCGGACCGGCTCCATGATCTCGTCCAGCATCGTGAGGAACTGGCGCATGCTCGACACATCGAGCATCTGCGGATGGATGGTGATGAGGAGGGCGGTCGACGCGCACAGCGCCGCGATGGTGAGGTAGCCGAGCCGGGGGGGGCAATCGATCACCACAACGTCGTAACGGTCAGCCACTTCGCTCAGGGCCAAGCCCATCCTGGCGAAGAACGGAGGCTCGGTATCGTTTGCCTTACGCCGAGCCGAATGCATCGGGGCCTCGAACTCGAAGACCTCAAGCTCAAGGTCGGCTGCAACCAAGTCGAGCCCAGTGAAGTAGGTCGGCCGGATCACCTCACTCAGTGGCCGCCGCTCCTCGTCGTATCTGATCGCGTCGTAGATGGTGGGGTAGGGCTCCTGCTCGTTCTCGTGTCGTACCCCCAGCAGCGTAGAGAGGCTCGCCTGAGGGTCTAGGTCGATTGCAAGAACGCGATACCCTCGCAGAACGAGCGACTGGGCGAGGTGGGCCGAGGTAGTGGTCTTGCCCGAACCTCCCTTGAAGTTCACGCAGGCGACAACCTGGAGGTGCTCACCCTTGGCCGGATCTCGATGAGGCAGGTAGCGCCGGCCAACTCGGTCGATCTCGTCGAGGTACGCACGCAGCGCATGAATGTCAGCCAGGGTGTAGAGACGGCGCCCGCCGGGGGCGACCTCCAGCTCCGAGACGAGAAGCTCGGGCGAGAGCTGCCGGACGCGGCTGTCGGTGATGCCGAGGATGCGGGCGACCTCGCCGGAGGTGAAGCGTCGAAGCGTCTTATCCTCAGAGGGCGAAAAGACGACGGACGCGATTTCGCGCAGCTTGGCCCCGAGGATTCGGGCATCGTGTCCTGCGGTCTGGTTCGACACAGGCGCTAGGCGTCCGCCTGACTGGACATGCTGGGTCATCGGCGCTTCTCGTTTGCGGTGAAACGGCGAGAATCACCATAGCACCGCAAGCGAGCAGAGTGAGACGATTCGGGTAGGAAAGTCCAGTCTGGAGCAAGCCTGACCCTGACCCTGCACTAACTTTGAACTAGGACCACCTCGTGGGGACGGGTCATGACTGACTGATCGAAAGGGTTCCTTCTTACGCGGTGGGAGGCGGCATTCTCAGCCCCTCATGCCGCTTGCATAAGGGCACGCTACGGAACCAGGCGCCCCGTGATCGTCCGTGGCTCAGTGCAACTCTATGTGATCCATGCGAGGATCAGCTTTCAAGCTAACGACAGGCAGCGGCCTACGGCTGGGTTGGATGGATTTCTGCCGGTCCGCTTCGGGACGGCGATGTATGAAAGCGGAAATCGCCGCCGAGCCCAGTCCCGACCCTTTGCGGAACCTGGGAACTTCCGCTTGCAAGCTGCTCGTAAAGGTAGAGACCCCCGGCCGAAACGGGTAAATTTTCGCCAACCTGCTTTCGGAAAAAACTTTGTCGTCGGACCTAGTCCAAGGATTTCCCGCGCGCCGCCTCGCGAGTCTGGATCGACCAGGAGCAAGCTACGACAGTTCAACGCAATGGAAGCTGTGCTGCGACAGGTTGTCGAGGCCGCTCCGGATCAGGCCGGGCGCGAGGCTGTCCTCTCAGAGGCATGGGCCGGGCTATCGGGATGGTGTTCGTGAGCTTCGCCGTTTCTTAGGTCCGGCTGAACGGGCCATCACCCGACGCGATCTCGGTCCTGTCGCCAAGAAGCCGACGCCCGGACGCGATCACCTGCACGGTTTCACGACTGCCGCACTCGTGCCGGGCAACGGTTTCCAGATCGCGCAGATACTCGACCAGAGATTGACGATCCCGCGCATCTCCGTTCAGCGCGGGTCGGACCTTCGCTGTGACGAGGGCAGGCACGCCGTCCCAAAATCCAACTGATGCCTCAGGGATGCTCGACAAGCAGCATACTCCGTTGATTGCGGACGATCCTCTGTCGGCCGTTTCGGGAGGCTCGGCATTCACACAGGTTGAATATGCGCGCCTTGGTCAGCCTGCAGAGCGGAGAGGCGCTTCGCGACAGGCAAGCTTAGGCCTTGCTCGCCCGATGCGGGCTCGGATCAAGCTTGTGCTTCACGGTCGTCTGAACGTGGTTCGCGGCCTCCTGACCCGAACCTCGATCTGGGGCATCCTCAGGGAGGCCGTCTTTACTCAGCCGTTTGGATGCAGGAGCTGGCTCGGCATCATCGACGTTGTGCGATGACTTGTGAGCGTGGTCGGTTTTGCTGGCCATGAACGTCTCCTGCTGTTCCGGGGAACCGGACATTGGGTGATGGGTTCAGCGACGCGTCGAGGTGACCAAAGCCATTGGAGGCCGGCTATGACGCCCTCCGAACGCGCTGCCTGTAAATTCCGGTCTCCGCGCCGCCATCCACGCCGCTCGTCCTACTGCGATCACGATGGAGACCGTGCGCGGTTCCCGCCGAACATGTGCCCCGCCAAGCGCCGTCGCTGTCACACCAAGCCAGCAGCCGGCGCGCGCGGTCGATGCCGAAAAGACGGTGCGGCCAAAGCGCGATGCGCGCTACGGTGCACTTTCTTTGGTGTTAGCGAGGCGTATCTCGATCCAGATCCGGGCCGCATCCAAGTCGGCGAAGAGGGGTGAGCGCGGATCATCGAGTGCCCCGAAGCCTGCCTCCAGGAACCACTTGCCCGCGTCCTCCCCATGCTGATCGGACAGCTGAACCAGCACGGCCGCGAGAAACCCATCGGCGAAGACGAGCCGGCTCTCCTGGTCGCCGCTCCCCGTAGCGACCTGCACCGGCTGGAGGCGCAGGTTCATGCCGCAGCCCTCTCTCCCAGATGCAGATAGTTGGCCTTGAACTCGGCCAGCGCCTTGAGGCGCGGAAGGTCGAGGATCGTCAATCGACGCTGTCGGAGGGTGATGAGCCCCTGCCGGCGGAGTTCCTGAAGCGTGCGGTTGAGATGCACGCTCGACAGGCCGGTCGTGTCCGCAAGGTCCACCTGCGTGAGTGGCAGGTCGTAGCTGTAAGCCTCGGACAGTCCCACCACCTGCATCCGCACCTGAAGCTCGCAGAACAGGTGCGCGACGCGCTCAAGGGCCGAGCGGCATCCGACGTTCACCAGCCACTCGCGCAGGGTCGCCTCGTCCACCAGCGTGCTCATTCGGAGCGCGCGGGCGATTTGCGGGTGATGCTCTACCACCTCGGTGATCATCGCCGGTGTGATGCGGACCACGCGGCAAGCCGACAGTGTGGTGATCGCGTGGTCCATCGTGTCCAGCAACCCCACGTCGAGGTCACAGAGGTCGCCCGGAACCAGGTAGGCGGTGATCTGTCGGGAGCCGTTCGCCCGCACCTTGTGGCGACAGGCCATGCCTTCCAGGATCAGGATCACGCCCTCCGGCGCGTCGCCTTCGCGCGCGAGGTCGGTCTGTGATGGGACGATCCGCGCTGGAGCGCTGATCCGCTCCAGCACCGCCTTGTCCGCGTCCGACAGGGGCGCGAAGCCCTCCAACTTGCGTACGAGCGGGTTGCCCCAGGTGGCAACGGTCTGGGCCGGCCGAGGTGGCGTCGGCGCTTCAGTGCTGAGGGGGGCGGCACCGGAGAGGGCCAACTCGTCCACGAGGGTCACCACGTCCCAAGGCAGAGCGGGCTTGATGAGCCAGGGGGCGTTCCGAAAGCTGGTCGCCGCTGGTTCGTCGCGCTGGACGCTGGTGTGAACGAGAAAGGGAATTTCGCGCTGCTGGAGAGCAGGGGACAGGGGGATGCAGGGTCCATCCCGTAGCATCACATCGAGGACAACCAGGGTCGGCTGCTCGCGCTCAAGGGTTCGGAGCGCTTCCTCCGTCGTCGCGCACGGACCGAGCACCCGGTAGCCCGCCGTCTCCAAGGCCTCGCTGAGGTCCATGGCGACGATGGCGTCGGGTTCTGCAAGCAGCACTGAGGCCTGCTGCCCCATCCGGTTCATGTATGGCTCCCGCTTATTGCGCTGCAAAGCCACTTGCCAATACGTGACTCCAGCAACGCATTTATAAACGCCGGTCCATAACATCTGATAGTCGCTGTCGGCCGTTCGTGCGGTTGCCGACATTTCTCCAAAGCTACGTTTCACATTTGTTATGTCGAGTTTCTCACAGTTGACCTATCGGAGCCTGTACACATACTTGGCCATCGTCTGCCGGTAGTTCTGGGCGTAGGCGCTTAGGAGACAGTGTGCACTCTTGCCCTTCATGGGAGAGAGCCGTGCACCAACTCCAGCACGCCACCGTCCAAAACCGCCTACTGAAGGCCCTGCCCGCCGACGATTTCGCGCGGCTCCAGCCGCACCTGCGGTTCATGACAGGTGAGCTACGCCAGACGCTGATCGCGCCCGATGAGACGATCCGAACGCTGTACTTTCCGGAGAGCGGCTTCTCCTCGATCGTCAGCGGAAGCTCCGGCAAGGTCGAGGTCGGGCTGATCGGCCGGGAGGGCCTCGTCGGGGCGACACCTGTTCTGCTCGGGGTCGATCAGACGCCGTTCCACCACTTCGTCCAGCACGCTGGCGAGATGCTGGCGATCGACACCGC
Organism: Methylobacterium sp. WL6; assembly: GCF_008040095.1. Classification (NCBI taxonomy): domain Bacteria; kingdom Pseudomonadati; phylum Pseudomonadota; class Alphaproteobacteria; order Hyphomicrobiales; family Methylobacteriaceae; genus Methylobacterium; species Methylobacterium sp. WL6. The sequence continues at coordinate 9,299 of NZ_VRVH01000026.1, forward strand.
GGACCTGATGGCAGCAGTCGATGAGAGCCCATCGCTGCGCAAGCTGTTGCTGCGTTTCGTCCAGACCCTACTGCTCCAGACGGCGCAGACCGCCTTCGTCAACGCCACCTACAACATCGACGTGCGCCTCGCCCGCTGGCTGCTGATGTGCCACGACCGGCTGGAGGGTGATGACCTCGCGCTCACACACGAGTTCCTGTCCACGATGTTGGGCGCGCAGCGCTCCAGCACAACGCTCGCTGTTCAGGCCTTGGAGGGGCACCGCATGATCCGTGCGCGGCGCGGTCGCATCACGATCCTGGATCGCCTGGCGATGGAGGCGGTTGTTGAGGAGGGCTACGGCCTACCCGAGCGAGAGTATGCGCGGCTGGTCGAGAGTACCTGATGCCACGGTTCTTCTTCAGCGTCCGGCACCGCGAAGGCCCATCAGGGCTGGCGATCGATGAAGAGGGCGATGAGCTACCCGACGAGGCAGCTGCCCGCGACCACGCCCTGTCCGAGGCTCGCAAGATGATCGCGCGGGACAGGCTGACCATGATCCGCGACTGGATGGTGTGCAGCTTCGAGATCACCGACGAGGCCGGCAACCTCGTGCTTACGGTGCCGTTCAGCGATACCGTCCCTCACCATGATGGTTTGGACTGATTAGGTCGAACTGCGTCATAAGATGCCGAGCAAGGCCACAATCCAGTTCGTGGAACGTCCGGGAAGGGCCGGGTGCGGAGCTTCTGCTGTTGGGCCAAAAGCTTAGGTCCGCTTCCCACCCCAAGCTGAAGTTGCCGAACGGCTGACGAACGTCCGCTTCAAAAAGGAGATAACGGCGGCCTAGGCGTCTGGGTTGGGTCTGAAACGGAACGTCCGCTTCCTTGTTAGGTCGACCCAGCACGGACGGAAACAGTCCGGAAAACGCTCGTTTATCCGACATGTCGTTCGGGCCATGTGGGAGGGGTGGCTCAGGCCGGATCTCGGTCCATCCGCTCCTCAATGATCAGCGAGGACAAGATCATTCGCTACCCCTCTTCGCAATCTCGCGCAGCCAACATTCCGCGGACATCGTGGCTCCTAACGCTGTCGCGAAAGCGTAGGGCGACTGAGTTACCGATGTGGTGGACAACGCCGTGATGCTCCACCGATAGGAGCCCAGTTGTTGCTCGCTCGGGAACACCGAGATCACATGGCCGCGTTTCGTAACATCTGTCATACCGGGGCCATGCCACGCGGATGCGCGCCAACTACAGCCGAGTCAGCCCCGCGAGATTTCGAACTGAACCACTATCTCTGGCCCTTGATGTCCGCTTCGGGAGATGGGGAAGGGTAAAGCTTGATCCGATCATGGAAAGCATGCCGCTCTCGCCTCAGGGCATGAGAGCTTCGGCTTGAGCTGGTTGATGATCCAGTACTATAAACTACCGGACGATAACGGTCGTCTGCAGAACCCAATCCTCTGGTGGGGCCTTGGAATGAACGCTGTGACGGACTAACGTGATAGTCCTGTCTGCTCCATCGACGTACAGTTGATTGCCAACGGCGTATGAGTGAAACGGCTGACGGGTCGGACCGAAGCTGCCGAAAGTTCTGCCCTGCTCATCTTGAAATACAACTACGAACGCGTGGTAGACCTGCGGGCCCGCGTCGGCCCCGAAACTCATGGCATGACCGTTCATCGCGCAACCTCTACTTTTATCTGACTGATCGTTAGATTGTGCGACCTATCCACGGCGCCTGTCTCTGTGAGCATAAATCGGCTAAGCGGCTTCTTTCCATGTGATCACCAAGCTCGGATTGTTGCCGGGCTTTGTGAGCGGTCGGTCAAAGCGCAGACCGTTCGGACTTGCACCGCAAGCTCAGGTCTTTTCGGCGCAACTTGTTCCGACGCTTGGGTCGATAGCGCACCGGAGCCATGAAGGCTCACTCGCCTACTCGACCGCGTTCGGATGCGGCGATGGGGTGCCGCAGTAGATCTTCGCTAGCAGCGGGCAGCCGGCATGATTACGACGATGGTCAAGCCTTCGCTTTGCCCTCGAAGTGAACGTGCCGGGGATTGCCACGCGGCCATGACAAGCCGGGCACCGCTTCTCGGAAGCGACGAACTTGATTGAGGCTTCGGCGAGACTGACTACGAGCCATTGCCCGTTGACCTTCACTTCGCATGGGCTTGGGACTGGCTGGGTCACGCACCGCTCTGACATGCGAGCCAGCTTCTCGCCAGGGCATTTCGAGCCGTTCAAGTCACAACCAGGGCGGCCGATCAGTCCAGAAAAACGCGGACGCCCTCGGTGTTCAGGATGCTCCGCTGGTCGGCACACCAGCGCTCGGGGCCGACCTCCGCGATTTCCTGTGCAAGGCGCTTGCCCTCATCGTCGACAGCGGTCTGAGCCTGCTTCTGCCCAAGGCTTTGATCGAGTGTAGGCCGTACGGTGCTAGATAAACCGTCCGACACCTTGTCGTCGATCGCATAGAACTGCCGGCAGTGGAGGACGATGCCAGCCTGTGCGCCGACGATGCGCACCAGCCCGTCGATCTTCTCGGCTCGCTGCCCGTCGTCGGTTGGCGCGGCCGTGCAAACGCCGGCCGTCAGGATCGTGGCGAAGGCGGCGAGGACATAACGCATTGGAGGAAAATAGCCGATTGAGTGCGCATGTCGAGATTGCTGCCGGAAACATAGCGGACCTTCGCCTTCAATAACTCGTTGGTCCGTCGAACCAAGGCAAACCGGAGAAAGTCGTGAGCTGGCAAGGTATGAAGACCGCACCACGGGACGGGCAACGGTTCGTTGCAGGCCTATGGATCGGTCAGGGTTCAGCCGCAAAATTCGAAATGCACATCATCCGCGCCGACATCCGCGGCGAGAGAGTTCACCCAGAGGATGATCGGGGATGGTCATGGAATGACTACACGCATTGGATGTTGCTGCCCGTGCCGGCCCGACCGGGAGGCTCAGATCGTCCGACCTCCGGCGGAAAAAGCCTGCCCCCCCCCATGACGCATCGAGTTCATCCACTCGGCTGAGCATCAAGCGCGGGTTCTAAAAAACAACTGGAACGTGGTCGATCATCGGGACTTTGCTTCCCGGGAAACGTCATAGGAGCGATACGATGATCGACGCTGACACCCCGCAGCCTGGCGACGATCCGGCGCCGATCGGAGACCCATCGCCTGCACCGCAGGAGCCCGAAGGCGATCCACCGCCGAGCCCCGCGCCGGCACCGCAGATGGACGACGAGGCGGCGATCGAAGAGACCGAAGAGCAGCCGAGCTAGCTCTTTCAGCCTCAAAGGTTCCTATAGCGGTTGTCGAGACCGAATGCTCTCGCTAGAGGGCGCCATGGACAAGCTCGAAGCCCTCCTGGACCGCCTCAAGATCCGCCAGCGCGACCTCATCATGGACGCCGCTCAGTACGACACGATGCCCGCGGATAGCACCCTGAAGCGGATTGCGGAGTTGGAGAACGCAATCGCGGCGGTGGAAGCGGTCGCCGGTGAGGAAGCGGACAAGCAGCGGCGATAGCCTTCGGCAGGGTACCCGCCGGGTGCTGTTGTCAGGCCTCAGCGGGTCATAGGTACGGGTCACCAACGCGAGAAGTGCAGCGTAGCAGCGGTCGCCATCAGGGCAGCGCCAATCACAATCAACGTGGCAGCCAGAGGGTTCTGCGGCATTAGGAACTGGATCTCGACCACCATGGCTGCGCCAATGATGGCACCTCCAGCCACGATAAACGCGTCGCGGATTCTATCGGGCTGTCCGCGTCTGCGCATTGTTGTCTGCCTTCGCGGTACCGCTGGTATCCTACGCCGAAAACGGGAAGGGCGCGCCGGGTGACGGCACACCTTAGGTGCATTCGCCGAGACAGATCCGCACAGGGTCTGCCGCGTCATCGACCGAATGATTCTAGAGATTATGTTAAGAAGCTTGAAACGCTGGGAATGTGATTGGGAAGGAATGATCACATCCGCGCTTCTGTTCGCTGCTGGGATCGCAGCAGGGTGCTACTATCGTCTATGGGTAATCCTGTTCGCCTCGGGGTGCGTCGTTGCTGCGTACATCGCAACCTGCGTCATCCAATGGAGACTCGGCTGGCTGGAGTTCCTGATCCTCTTTGCTCATCTGAGCGCTCTGCAAGGCGGATTTCTTCTCGCGCAGTACCTTCGTCCGAGGATCTAGCAGCGCGGATCGGAGGGAATGGCGTCAGAACCAGACGATCTTGCCACAGACCAGGTAGATGGCGATCCAGAGTAGGACCGGCAGGAGGCACATGGCGACAACCAAGGATGGGCGCGGACGGCGCGATGGGTGTCCAGGTTGGTGATTGAGGGACATAGAGTGCCGATATCTAACAAGCCCAAGGAGATACCCAGGACAACCGCATAAGCTAAGCCGTTGGCCCGTGGTGCGGGTACGGATCAAAATGGGAGAAAGTTTCGCTCCAAACTTGAAGTCTCACGATCCTGTGAGGTTGATCCAAACGGCGTTTTTCCCGCCGTTGCAGGAGCGCTCGACAAGCATTTTGGTCAACTCGGCCTGCAATTCCTCGACGTGCGCGTGCATCTCGCCGGCATCCACGGCGGTCTCGACAAGGAGTTCCTGCGCCTCGGCGAGAGCCGCGCTCAGCTCAGCGTTCTCGGTCGCAAGCGCCAGGATCAGCGCCGCCGTCTCGTCGGTCATCCTTCGTCAACTTGTTCGGCAGATGCTGAGCTACGCTGCATACGCGGCCAGCTGATCGCCCCCGATCCGCTGCGGCGGCCCTGCTTTCCCACCCCACGGCAGGGCCGCCACCTACTTTTTAGCTGACCAGTCCCCCTTGGGCTCTCACGACTTGGTATCAGCCTGACTCCGCGTTGCAGAGCACGGCAAAGGCCTACTCCGCAGTACCCCACTCGTCCCTGGCTTCGGCGGTGGTCCTGTTTAACCGCACCTCACCGTTCTCGACAGCGTCGATCGAGTCGACATGGATGAAGTGGTGAACGCCTTCCGCCTCCGGGTCGGTACGGGTCAGTTTGATGCGCTGCCCGTCGAGATGATCGACTGTGCCGACGTGTCCACCGTCAGAACCGGAGACCGGCATGTGTTCCTGGATCTTCGTGATGTCGACCATGGCTGCGGCCCTCAAACTGCCTTGACCTTGCTAGTTTTGCGCGGCGCAGCCTTCTGCGTCACCTCCGCATCTTCCTCGGCATCAGGCTGTTCAGACCCCTCGACATTGATGCTCTCGGCGATTTCCAAGAGCAGCGCGTCGGTCTTCTTCTCCTCCTGCAGGGTCTCGTCGAGGAGCTTCGCCGCGTCTGCGTAGCCAAGCTGGCTCGCCCAGGTCTTCAGGGTGCCATAACGGGCGATCTCGTAGTGCTCGACGGCCTGAGCGCAGGCAGCCAGAACCGCATCAGCCGCCGGAGTGTCACCGAAGTCCTCCAGGTCCTCCTCCATTTCGGAGGTCAGGCCCTGCATCGCCTCGCAGGTTTTGGCACGCGCCGGCTTGCTAATGATCTCGAACACCTGCTGCAGGCGATCGACCTGGTTGGCACTCTCCTCGGCGTGGGTCTCGAACGCCTGTTTCAGCTCGGCATGCTCGGCGGCCTTGGCCGACTTCTTGAGCGCTTTCACCGACTGCTTCTCGGCGTAGTAGACGTCCTTCAAGGTCTCGTAGAACGCATCATGCAGTGTCTTCGACTTGGTGGCCATGTGGCGGGTCTCCAGTTTGCGACGAGCCTCGATCAGGCGTCACTTCGCCGGCCAACGCCCCCATTCAGGATCGGGTCCCGTAGATATTTTTGGCCTGTGTAGGAACTGGGACAATCCGGTAGCGAACGGCTACGGCGCTGAAGCCGCCGGTGAGTTCGAAGAGCCGTAAGGCTGCGGAGCCGTCCTCACGCCCCCGTGACGGCAGCGACACGGTTCAGTAACCGGATCGCCACATGCCGATCACGGTGCAGCGGTAGACATCCCCGCTCCTGCAGTGAACCGGAGCACTTGCATGGTACTCGCCGACCTCGATAAGCGTGCCGAGTTGACCGTCTGGCCGTCCAACGGGTTAGCTCATACCGCACGCGGACAGGCGTTCTCCACCCTGCGCGAAGCCATCGCGGCAGCGGCTGAAAGCATCCAGGTTGACGACGCACAGCCTTGGATCCTCACTGAGGACGGCGACATCCTCTCGCCGCGTTGGATCATGGCAAACGCCGCTCCGCACCGCATGCAGTAGGCAGAGAAGTAGCAGGCCATAAGCCGGCGCCTGCAGTTCCTGTTCCCCGCAGCATCGACCTTCAAACGACCACCCGGCCCGAGGCGTCACGGGCACGACGCAGGGAACTGGCCCGCATCGACCTGTCGTCGTCTTCTCCCTGTGCCGGGCTGCCTGACGGCGTTCGCGACCGCCGCCGGCGCACATGCGTCGAGAGGCGTGTGCTGTAGCAGTCATCAGCCGCTTCGCAGCATCGGTTCAAGGTGTCCGTTTTACATCAGGCTCGATGGTGAACTCGCTTGCGATCGTGTCGTAGACGCGTGTGAGCCACTCCTCCGCAGTCCGTGCCCGTTCCTCAGCCGCCTTCAATTTCTCGTCGGCCGCCTTCAGCAAGGCGTCGGCACGGCTCTGAATTTCAGCGGTGCGCGCCTCAGCAACTCGGACGCGCTCGGCGGCGTTGCGGACATCCTCGCGGACGCGATCGAGCACCTCCTGGACGCGCAGCTCCTGTTCTTGAGCCTGCGCCTCGACCTCGCGGGCGTGCTTGGCCGCATGCCGAACTCGCTCGATCAGCTTCGACCAGTCCTTTGATGAGGAGAGAGGCGTCGGCAGCGATCCGCCGCTGATGTCTTCAACGGGCGCAACAAGCCGAACCACTTTAGCCGGACTTGCCTTAAGGGCAGGATCTTCAACAGGAGCGTCTAAAGCTGACAAGCTCTGCCAAAGGTATTTTGTTGCCGTGTCCATGGCTCCACCCCTCTAAAAGCACTTGAGGCCTAATTCGAGCGAAGGCCTTCGGTTAACGACTTGGTTAGGCGCACTACCATTCAATCAACGTTTCAGCGATGGGCTTCTGGAAGCAAAATGAAAAGCGGAGAGGGTGTTTCTCAGACAGCACACTAGCCGCTTATACCCTACGCAAAGCAGCTTTAACAACTTGCGGTTGTTTATAATGCAACATGAGTTCATTCAAAACCTGTTTCATCAATGGTGGCCATGGCGCGTTGTATTCTTTAAGCAATCGCGCTGCGAAGATCAGAGCTGTAAGCTTCTCGGCTGAGATGGGGTGTTTCACAACTTGAGCATATCTAACACGTGCAGCGAGCGCCGAGCCCAAGCGCCGGCGGCTTTCGCCGACAGGTCATCTTGCATCGTTACAACGGTCGATTTGTCGTCCATTTTCGTCTTTCCACGACACGGCTCAACCGGTCCTGCCTAGCTCTCGGATGTCAGACGCAGCTTTATTGCCTGCGCCATTCGTCAACTGTCGGCAGCCCTTCTGTCTTCTCCCGCCCTCTAAATTCACAGGGTAAGGTACAGGAGTATTCGTGCCCTGCGGGGATCTGCACCCACCCCCTGATTGACGCGGTGCGGCACCGCGCTCGGGGGATCGGGCGAGTCGCAGCCAAGCACACCACTCCCGCGACACGATGCAGACTACGTTGGTATCGCTACGGAAGCGAGCGAGGCGGCGTTCCTCGACGGTGAGGAGGCAGTGCCTTCGAGCCTCACGGATCGCGTTCCGCACCATCGTTTCGGATACGCCCGCAATCGCGGCGATGTGTCCGACGGCTAGACGACAGTCCCCCCGCTTCGCCACCTCCACTGCGATCACGGCGAGCACCGCCTGCTCGGCTAGGGTAAACCGTGCCGCAATGCCCGGTGGAAGCCGCCCGGAAGCTGCCCAGCGCCGTCGGCGGGCCATCGAGGCATCCGTGCACGGGCGAGAGCCGCTGCGGCGCCTGGGGGTTCCTAGAGGCTTTGGGGCGTGAGTTCCGGTATCAGCCTGCCGCGCCTCGATCAGCCCAGACAGTGCCTCGGTCTCGGCTTCGGACAGGTGGCCTTCGCCGAACGCCTTCCACATTGCGGAAGCGACGGCCGGCAACGCGGCGCGCGGGGCCACCTCCGCCTGTCGGCGGATCTCATAGGCGTAGTTCATCGCTCACAGCCCTGCTCGGGCCGCGTCAAAGCAGGAGGCGCAGCGGTAGCTGTCCCCGGCAAAAGGCAAAACACCATCGTCTCGGGAAACGATCCCGATTGACTCCCGGCGGGAGCTATGATGTCTGGGGAGTTGTAAGCGGTCTCCGCAGACCCATCGATTTCGACGGCCTCACCCTTGCCGGGGTGGGGCCGTTGGCGTTTTGGGCTTAGGTCTTTCTCGCGGCCTTGGTCCCTTGTTCTAGCCGGCTCACGACTCGCCACAGGGCGCGCCATAGCCGGACATGGCATGTCGGCTGGGTGACACCGTTAAGTCAACGTTGCGGAGTGGATCGTCACTGGCGTCGTTGAGAGCTGATGCAGCTGACATCGAGCATGGTACGAGAGCCGGCGTCCTGCCGCAGAGCTGCGTCGCACCCGAACGCGATCGGATCATCTAATGCGCCGCTTAGCCCTTATCGCTTATTACCTCGCTGTTTCCGTTACTACCATGGTAATGGCCCAACCGGCGGCCAAGTCGACCGCTCCGGCCGCTACACTTGATCCCGCAACGCTGAAGGCGGCTCGTGATGTTGTTGCGCAGATGCAGGGGGATCGGACGGCGCTGCTGAACGCGATGGCGACGCCGATGGTCGGCATGATGCAGCAGATTGGGGTCAAGCAGCAGGATCAGGCTCAAGCCCTGGTCCAGGAGGTCGTGCTTCCGACCCTCACGGCTCACTACGATGAGCTTCTCGATATCCAGGCCCGCGGCTTCGCTGCGGCCCTTGGCAAGGACGACCTGCAGGTAATCGCGACGTTCTACGCCACCCCGACCGGCAAGCGCCTAGTCGCTGCCCAGCCCCAGCTAGCGCAAGCGCAGCTCGTAGGAACGCAGCAGTGGATGCAGGCAGTGATGCCCGAGATGCAGGGTAAGCTGACCAAGGCGATTCAGACCCACGGATGGGGATCGACCGGACCGGCGAAGCCGCACTGACGGCACAACGGCAAGGTCGATTTCGCTGCCATGATCCGATCCGAGTTCGTCCAGTTCCTCGCCGCGCTGAACCCGCAACTCTACGCGTAGGATTGCGAGGCCGTGGTTGATGCCATCCTAGGCCGGCTCTCAGACGCCATCGCGGCAGGCGATCGTGTCGAGCTGCGTGGGTTCGGCTCCTTCACCGTCGTGGAGGCACAGGCGCGGGTGGGGCGCAATCCGCGATCCGGCGCGCCCTTCTCTGTCGAGGCGAAGTCGAAGCTGGTCTTCAAGACCGGTAAAGAGATGCGAGACCGGCTCAACCCAGAGGCGGAGGTGCCGTGAGTGATGACCCCTTCCACGAAGCAGTCGAAGCCCTCCGTGCGATCGGTCGGACGGTGGAGCCGACCGGCGGCGACCTCGGGCTGTGGCTGGTCGACGGCCACGAGTGCACCGACGGCGAGCTGATCGCGTTGGTGCGGCTCTTCGGCTTGGTTGAGGGACCGGAGCGGATGCAGTGAGCAGCGTTCCTAGGTACCTGCGCAATCCGCGCCGTTGGTACGACGCCGATGGCATTGAGCAGCCGCCGGCCACCATCGCGAACAGCAAGGCTAACGGCGCGCGCGGGCTGCTGATCCACTGCGAGTGCGGACACGCTGGTGCGATGCCGTTCGACGGCCTGCCGGACGATCTGCCGGTACCCGATGTCGCGCTGCGGCTGATGTGCCCGGCCTGCAGACGAAAGGACCGGATCAGCACGCGGCCGAACTTAGCGGGTGCACACACCGGCGCCGGGCCGAAGCTGCGGTCGGTAGAGTAGCGCAGCCGGCGGCTGTCAGCCGCGTTGGGCCCTCCGGCCCGGGCCCCTATCCCCGCCGGCCCACATCCGGCGAGACCCATGGCATCACCTGCACCGATCCGACCTGCTTCTGCCTTGACCTTCCCATCGTTGGAACGCTTAGGCCTGATTTGTATAGGTTAAGTTCGCACGGGGGAGATAGGTATGCGGCACATCGTTTGGTTGGCAGGGGCGGCGTTCGCGACGGCAATGGCCGGAAACGCGATAGCCCAAAGCCATCACCCTATGCACATGCAGATGGATCGCGCTGGCAAGGGCAACGCCGCTGACACGCCTGCTACGCGAGAGTTCAAAGCGTCACATGAGCAGATGATGAAGAATATGGCTGTACCCTACACGGGTGACGCCGATGTGGATTTCCGCCTGCAGATGATCCCCCACCATCAAGGCGCAATCGATATGGCAAAGGTCGCGATGCGCCGCGCAAAGGATCCCTGGAGCCGTCAGCTCGCCGAGTCGATCATCGTGGAACAGCAGCGCGAGATTGTACAAATGCAGGGATGGCTTCAAAGCCATGGCGTGGCGACCGCCTCCAGCCGCGGCCCGACCCACATCATTGGCCCGAACTCGTTTCGAAGCCTGTCGCCGGAGGCTGGTACTCGTACCGAGGCTGCGGGAGCCACTTGGGTACCGGGGTCCGGCGTTCAATAGCAATCAGCGTCCACAATTCACCGGGATCGCCATACGCTTGCGTCATATTGTTTTTTGTTACATAAAGCCATGGGAACAGTTGGGCTTGCGCGCCCTTTACTCTATATCGCCAGCCGTTTCTGGGCGCTGGCGGCTGCGAGCGCTTTACGCTCCTGCCTATTCTCGCGGAGCGTGCGATGCCTCACTACCACTTCAATGTCGATGATGGCGCCCGCACCTCGGACCATGAGGGCATGTTCCTCGCAGATATTGGAGCGGCCCGTCGGCAGGCTGTAACGATCGCTGGGGCCTTGTTAGAAGCCGACGCTGATCGGCAGCGCGATGGCAGGCCGTGGCTGATGTCAGTCACGAACCAAGCGAGCGAGGAACTTTTCCGGCTCGACTTCAAACTCACTACCAACGCCCTTGGTGTATTTGTTCCATAAGTCAGAAAAACCCGCCGCGGCCGAAGCCGAGCGGGCTGATCTGACGAGTTCCCCGCGGATGAACCCCGCTAGAGGTAGGCCCGTCCCCGATCTGATCACGGGGCGACGGGTGCTTCGTGCATCTTACGAGCGAATCGGTCCTGAGCCCGGCTTGCCTGCACGGTGCCTCCGGTCTGTTACCAGCGAATCAACGATCCACCACCGGTCAGTCCCAAGACAAATCCGATCGCTTCTTATGCCGCGGGATCGTGTTCGTTTTGGCGTGGTTAACCCAGCAGATCTTCAGCGCGGAGTCATCGCCATGGCCCAGACCCGGCATCTGAATTTTTACTCTGACCCAGTCGAAGAGGGCGCGCAGGCTCGTATCCATGGCAGGCCGAAGGATGCTTGCCCCTATCCTCATAACAGCGAGGAGCGCGTATCCTGGCTGGAAGGCTATGACGGTACGCCACGCGATGATGCTCCCGATTGGCATCTGGGGTCAGCGATCCGGGCGCCGTAGAGAAACCCAAATAATCATGATCTTAGAAGCTCAGTCCGCGCAGCATCCTGATGCAATTGCAGGCAGGGTACTCCTAATGTCTAATCTGAGATATCTATCGCCTGCTGAGCAAGAAGCATTCCATCGGGCAGTACGTTCCTGCTTCGCAGCTAGGGCGCTGGAAGCCGCTAACGAAAATCGAGAGATTGACCCAGCCTGGGTGTGAAAGACGCTCTTAGACTAGTATAATTGTGTTCGGACGATTGTGCTTCAGGGCTGTGCCTTTACCAATGGGGCATTAAGCCTGCGTACCCGCTTGATACGACCCACCCAAGCTGATCCCTTTCGACGACACCGGGCGCGTGGCGAACGAGGCTGCAGCGTAGGGTTTCCGCGAAAGGTCGTGGAGTGCATCCCCGACAAGGCCCGGCAAGCGTTGCAGCATCTGCCGCTCACAAGCCGCAGCGATGCGGATACCAAGCTCGTGGGTGTGACTGCGGCTGTAGAGGTAGACCGCAACCCGCGCGCGGGTCGCCTCGCGGATGCCTTCCAAGAGGCTGGGCAGCATCTTGGCTTCGGACGCGATGATCCACCCCTGCACCTCTGAGGCGACGGTGCAGTCTGCAGCCGGATCATCGATGGTGATCGGGTACGCTCGGTTCACGACGGCACCTGCGGCTAGATGCGAGCACGGTGACGGCAGGCGGTTAACGAAAGATGTCGAACCCTACCGCTGCCCTAGAAATCAGTGCGAGGCGCCAGCCGAGATTAATTCATCGGTGATGTACTGACCGGTTTCCGTATCTCGCACGGAAACCTTGCAGCTTTACAGCTCTAAGCGCCTGAGATCATCCAGCGTGAGGTAAGCGCCTGTCTCAGGATCGTAAAGCCCATTGCCGGCGTACCCGGGATAAGGCGAAGGAGTTTCGATTTTTTGGCGGCCATCGCCGGCTGCTCCGGATATGAACCGGACAGGTCGCGTCCAGTCCTTTCTGGAGCGATTTCAGAGTGTATGCTTGCTAACAACCAAACAGGCTAACGCTCCGCCTTTCGCTGAACGATCAAGCCGTACCAGCCTAGGCCAAGGTAGGTCTCATAACCTGGCGTCCGGTGGAAGGCTGTAACGGTGCCCGTCTGGCTGTCTCGGACAATTCCGTTGGTTTGGCCCTTCAGATCCAGCGGTAGCACTTCGGTGAGGACACCTTGGCCGTCAGACGCTGCAAGGACACGGCGGTTGGTATCGACGAGCAGGACGCGGGTTCTTGCACGGTCCGCCGGAGCGACGCGCACCCCTTCCACGATTGCACGGGCCTGGGGCTCCCAGTCGAAGTGGATGCCGAGCACGCCAAGCACCGGCCCATGCGCTCGGCCGCCTTCACGCACGCCGGCCGCGTAGGTGGCGACCTGAGCCCCACCGAGGCGGTTCTCACGGCGTACGTTCGCTCTGACGTAGTCGTCACCACTGCGCAGCGCGATGGCGTTCTGAAACCAAGGCTCGCCGGCTACGCTATGACCGCACACACCCGAGTATCGATCGGGTCTGCCATTAGCGATGACGACGCCGTTCCGGTCGCAAAGCCAGAGATCGAGGTAGACGGTATAGGCTGACAGGATGACGCCCAGGCGTTCGCAGGCGTTCGCAGGCGTAGGCGGCGGATGCCTCACCCGGGCTTGCCGCGCAATCGACGACGGCGGCATCGGTCGCCCACCAGCGCACGTCGCAGGTCCGTTCATAGAGGTTCCGGTCGATCAGTTCGACGGCGTTCAAAGCTAGGTCGGTTAGGCGCTCGGCCTCGGCCTTCTGCGCCATACCTTCGACGGCCTCCTGCAGCATGCCGATCCGCCCCGACAAGTGAGCCTTGAGTTCACGAGCCACACCATCGATCTCAGCCCCAATTGACCGAACTTCCTGCGCAACGACGGAAAAGACCCGTCCTTGTTCACCAGCACGTGCAGCCTCGATGAGCGCGTTGAGCGCGAGGATCCTAACCTGCGCAGTGATCTGCTGGATCCGGCGCGTCTTGTCGCCGGCGATCTGATTGACCTCGGAAGTGAGGCTCGCAATCGCTGCCAATGTGGGATCGAGACTAGCCGAGACGCCACCTGTCGTTGGACCAGATCCTACAACTTTAGGATGCGTGTTCATCGGATTATCAACTTTCGCGGCTGCATTTAGAATGCAGGGCTATGGTTAATAAGTTCTGACAATCGAAAACAGGTTTGGGCGCGTTATCGCGTTGGCGTTATTGGATCGTCGGCAGGAGGTGATAGCTGTGAATTGATAGAGGTTTGCTTAACCTTCTGAGGTTGACCCCTTCCATTCTCGGAACCAGTGTCGGGCCCCATTTTTTAGAATCATATCGGGGGCGGCTCATGAAAATGGCCCCGCAAGCCAAAAGCCGCAGGGCCATCAAATTGCGGCGTAGGCGTCTGGCCGGAGCTTCAGCAGTCGTTGCTGCCCGGCTTCACCACCTGACCCTCAGCGGGCTTCTTTTCACCATCCACAGGCTTGGTGCCGGCGCCAACGTTGTTCAGCGCGCCAACCGTTCCGGGAGACTCGGCCTTGGCGCCGGGGGTCGTCTTGGCAGTCGTGGTGCCGTCGGTCATCGAGCTCTTGTCGGCCGAGGACGACTTGCCTTCCATGTTGGTGGTGGTTCCCACTGCGCACGGGGCGGCGAAGGAGGCGCCGGCCGTCAGCATCAGAATGGCGGCTGCGCCTGAAAGGGTTGCAAGCTTGGTCATGCTTCCTCCAATCGTATTGCTGGGAGGAAGCCCATCTCAGCACGATGGTTCCGGACCTGCGCCACTAGGGTTCTTTCCGCCCTTGGAAGGGTCGAAGCAGCCAGGCCATCCCCTTCACCTCAGCTTGCTCGACCTCCTCTGCAGCCGCCATCCGGCCTGTGTCTTTGTCGATCTCGTGAACGATCTGCATCAGTAAGGCCGGTAGCGGGATGCTGTGCTCGTCGAGCAGGAGAGCGGCATCCAAAAGCGCTCGGATATGCTGGTCAAGAATTGGCCGACTCATGATTTGTGCGTCCAGCACCTGATCGGCGAGGAGGCCGGCGAGGCGGGAGACCTCAGATAGGCGCTCAGGCGAGGAGGTCATGTCTCACGATCCCGAAGCCGGGTAGCGGTCCTACTAATCATAGAGCATCATTCTCGGTACAGGCCTGCAATGCGATGCGACCGGCTTCAGTGATCTCCCACTCCCGCGACCCATCAGCGGCAGTGGCCCCAGTTAACACCGCGTACCCACGCTTTTCGAGCTGAACGAGCCTGTGCATCGAGGTGCTGTAGAACCGCGGCCCTTGGGTCAGAAGGGTCAGGGTGTAGTGCAGGCTCGGAATTAGCTTGTCCTTCCGGGCTGGTCCCCTCACGGCGCCCTCCGCTCCCGGAACCGGATGCCGGCGCCGACCCCGTTCTTCGGCTGACAGTTCCGGGCGCCTAGCGGAGAACGCGGAACGCTGTTGGTCCGTCTCCACTCCGCCAGCGCCTCAGCAACGCTCTTCACTCCAGACGTAGGAGCTTCGAGAGCGTCAATCCACCCGTCTAGATCCTGACGGTCAAATCGCTCCAGGCGCTTGTCGCCAAAATCAATTGGATCAACCGAACACCGAGTTCCGAAGGCTGACACTGACAAGCCGCAATAGGACGCCGCCTGTGCACGGGCCAGAAGCCGAGCGGCGGGGAGGGGCACACCACGCTCTCTCAATGCTCGCCTCGCGTCCCATCCTTCCGCTCCCGGAAGCGGATGCCAGCGCCCCCGCCGTTCTCGGTAATGAACTCTAGACCCTTACCTTCGAACGCGCGCTGGATAGCTGCGATCGTAGGGCCATGGGCCGATAGAGCGCCGGGCGCAGCTTCCAGACGTTTAATCGTCGGAAGCGATACCCCCGACGCCTCGGCAAGGCGTTCGCTAATGCAGCGCCCTCAGCCCTTCTTCTGGTAAGTGTCGATGGCGTTCCGGCATCCAGGCGAGAGCTTGGACATGTTCCTGTTGAAGCAGGCACGCGTCTCAGGGCCGTCCTCAGGCGGCAAACCGGTGCATAAGGTCGCGAAATCGCCAGCGCAGAGCAGCTGCATGGCGGCCTTATCCTCGGGGGACACCGGAGCGGCCATGGTCGTGCTCGCTGCGAACGCGGCAAGCACGATGCCGATCCCAAAACGTACCAACATCAGGTTCTCCCGAGACACCCGGTGATCCGGGTCTAAAGCGAGAACCACACCAGATGCCCCATGGTTGCGCTCGGGGAGCGCTTGCTCCCTTCAAGACCGCCGTCGGGCGCCGGTTCCTCTACGCCGATCCAACGACCTCGTGCGTATCAGGATGCAGCGGTTTGAGCCTGCGCGAGCCAAGCCCACGCGGCCGGCTCGTCCTCAAGGTCGAAGGTCTTAGTCTCCACCGGCATGATCATCCCCGAGAGGTTGATCATCGCCTTCGCCATGGTCGGTGCACCGACGACGACGTAGCGCTGGATATGCGCCACTGAGCGTGCCTTCACGCTCGCCGCATAGCCGTCGAAGGTCGCACCCAGATCCGAGCCTTCGTAGTTCGACATGATGATGAGCATGTCGATCTTCCCGTGCGCCTGCATGGCTGCATCGGTCACGGAGGACATCCACTCGATGTCGGGCTTGGTGATCTTATCCTTGATCTCAAAGGCAAGAAGGTCGGGACGCGGTGCCTCACGCTGGATGACTGAGCCGTCCGGTGCTGCGTTCATGCGTTCCTCCCAGGTTCGACGCGGCCTGCAAGCGGATGAAACGGCACGATGACCCATTTTGATCCAGAACGATGAGACCACGCCCCTGGCACGGGTTGTGGAACGTTCGGGGACGCGGGAAGTAGCCCTCAGCCATCATACGGCAAGGGAACCAGCCACCATGTTCATGAAGATCGACAAGCTGCTGACCGATCTGCCGGAGGCGAAGAAGCCCGAGCCGAACGCAGCGGCTGCCCTACAGGAACTGCTCGGCGGCAAGTACGGTGAGATGTCCACACTCGGAAACTACATGTTCCAGAGCTTCAACTTCCGCAACAAGACCAAGCTACGGCCATTCTACAGCCTCGTATCGAGCATTTTTGCCGAAGAACTCGGGCACGTTGAGCTGGTCTCGACCGGCATCTCAATGCTGAACAATGGTCCGGGTAATCCGACGAAAGACGTGGACATATCCAAGGCACCTTTCGCTGATATGAAGGACGTGCGGCTGGCCGGCAGCTTCCTGTCGAACGGCGGTGGCGCGATGCCGATGAACGCGAACGCTGCTTCGTGGAACATGAATATGGTCACCACGACCGGAAACTTGATCATCGACCTACTGCACAACTTCCACTTGGAATGCGGTGCCCGCATCCACAAGCTGCGCGTCTATGAGACGATGACCGAGCCGACGGGCCGCGAGGTCTGCGGCTACCTGCTAGTGCGTGGGTCGCTGCACGCCCACGCCTACGCCCTGGCGATCAAGAAGCTGACTGGCGTCGAGCTTGAGAAGATGCTCCCGACCCCGAATATCGACCTCTCTCGCATCCCTGAGTGTCAGAAGTACCTCGACGAGGGCAAACACCGCCGGCTCTACACCTTCAGCCCGGACGACTACGCCGAGGCCGCGGGGGTCTGGTCGAACGACGAGGTCGCGCTGCCGGGCGACCCGCCGGGCAACCTCGAAGTCGTTGACGGAGCGCCTGAGGGCGGCAAGATCCCGGAACTCGACGGCAACTACGGCGCCTTCGCGCCGGATTACGCCCCTGAGGAAATCTTCGAGATCGCGAGCAAGCTCTACCAGAAGGGCCGCTGAGCCTACGAACCGCCCAGCGTGGTGTAGATCACGCTGGGCAACACACGTTCACTCTTGCTGGCCCTTCGTCTGTGCGTCTTCCTGCAAAGAGGGCATGAATGGCTTGTACTTAATCAGCAGATAGATCCGCGATCATAAATCGCTGCACTTTCATCAACGTAGCGCGCATATCTAAGCTCAAGAAACATCAAAGATGCGGGTCGTCCGCTGCCTCAAGCCGTCTCGATGCAATGGCGTCCTGAAAAGTTTTATAGTCCTCAGCGTTTCGATCGCCGTAGGCAGCAGACCAATCAGCTACGGCTTCCCGTAGGTCAACACGGCCATCATGCCCGCAGTAGCCTGTAATTGCTGCGGCATCCCCTGTCCGCGCATGAGCCTTGGCCAACAGAGCCCCATAGGCGTGGCAAAAGTAGAGGAGAGATCGACCTGTCATGCGAGAGACCGGGATCTCGCCCTTCATGTTCTTCATCTGCCGCACGTAGAACGGGCGGTCGGCGATCGTGGTCCAGCCGAGCAGCGGGTCGCCGACGCCCTGGAGCAGGCGCTGGCCGTAGATCACCCGCTCGCCCTCGTGGCTGGCATAGGGCTCCGGCATGCCGGGCAGGTAGGGGGCATGGGCCGGGCGCACCGCCTCCTTCACCTGCAGGAAGAGCACGTCCTGGTCCGAGTTGCCGCAGAGCAGCGCCACGTAGGCGCGGGTCCCGACGCTGCCGACCCCGACGACGCGGTGGGCGACGTCGACCACGTGGTAGCGGCTCAGCATGAACCGGCGCTCGCGCGGCAGCGTCTCGGCGTAGTGCTCGAGCCCGGTGATCACCGACTCGCGGGTGTCGTCGTCGACGCGCGTGAGGATCGGGGCGTCCTCGCGGAAGCGCCAGCCTCCGTCGACGCGGCGCTCGCCGACGCGGGCGAGCAGGCTCTGGTTGTTCTTCTTGCGCGCCTTCTCCACCGCCTTGCGTACGACGGCCTGGGACGCCTCGTCGATGCGGACGCCGGAGAAATCGAGCTCGTCGGCGCGGGTGGCCTGCTGCCAGACGTCGAGGGACCCCTGCGGCGCGAGGTCCAGCATCGTGTGCTGGTAGCCGCCGACGGCGGCCATCACCGCCTGCCGGCGCTGGTCGGCAGGCACCCCGTCCTCGCGGGCCGCGACCTCGATGCTGGCGACGAGGCGCTTCAGGTCCCACTCCCAGGGGCCGATCGTGACCTCGTCGAAATCGTTGAGATCGAGCACGACGTCGCCCTGCGGCGTCCCGAACAGGCCGAAATTCGAGATGTGCGCGTCGCCGTTCATCACCACCATGATCTCGCTGCGCGGGCTGTGCGCGAGATCCCAGGCCATGACGTGGGCCGCCCCGCGCAGGAAGGCGAAGGGCGAGCTCGCCATGCGGGCGACGCGCAGCGGCACCAGCTCGGGCTGCCGGCCCTCGTGAGCGCCCGCGATCAGGTCGACCGGATCGGGCCGGTCGGCGGGCAGGTCGAGGGCGGCGTGAGCTGCATGGTCCACCACCTCGCGCAGGCGCTTGCCGGCGGCGCGGCGCTTGTCCCAGGGCTCGCCGCCGGCGCGGAGATCGATGTGCGGGTAGTCGGCCAGCGGCTGTAGGACGCCGGCTTCGGCGGCCTCGTCCGCGGCCGCGTGGTCCTGGCCGGTCTCGGCGCCGGCGGACGCGTCCTCGCCGTGGATGGGGTTCGGTCGTTCCATGGCTGCCTGCGACTCCGATCGACCGGGGACAACCTTGACCGCATAAGTTCGTTGCGGCGGCGGGGATTATGTCGCCATCGAATCCGTGGGGCGTAGCGCGGAAGGGTTACGATATCGGACGCCGGGCCGATCCGGCCTTCACGTCAGCTCCACCGTCACGGGCACGTGGTCCGAGGGTTTCTCCAATCCGCGCAGGTGCTTCTGCACCGAGGCCGCGACCAGGCGGTCGGCGGCCTGGGGCGAGAGCAGCAGGTGGTCGATGCGGATGCCGAAGTTTCGCGACCAGGCGGCAGCCTGGTAGTCCCAGAAGCTGTAGAGGCTGGGGCGCGGGTCGCAGGCGCGGACCGCGTCGGTCAGCCCTTCGGCGAGGAGCGACCGGAACGCCGCGCGCGTCGTGGGCAGGTAGAGCGCGTCGTCGGCCCAGGCCGCGGGCTCGGCCGCATCCTCCGGCTCGGGAATGACGTTGTAGTCGCCGGCCAGCACCAGGGCGGTCTCCTCGCGCATCCGCGCGCGGGCATGCAGGCGCAGGCGCTCGAGGAAGGCGAGCTTGTAGGGGTATTTCGGGCTCGCCACCGGGTTGCCGTTCGGCAGGTAGATCGAGGCCACCCGAACCGGCGCGACGCCGTCCCCGGCGACTAGCGCCTCGACGTAGCGGGACTGCTCGTCCTCGGCGTCGCCCGGAAGCGCGCGCAGAACGGTCTCCGGATCGTAGGTCAGCGGCGCGCGCACCAGCAGCGCGACCCCGTTATAGGCCTTCTGGCCCACGGCCTCGACGGCGTAGCCCGCAGCCTCGATCTCGGCGCGCGGAAACGCCTCCTCCTGGCACTTCAGCTCCTGCAGGCAGACCACGTCCGGCTTGGCCTCGTCGAGGAAGGCGAGCAGGTGCCCGACCCGCTGCTTGATCGAATTGACGTTCCACGTGGTGATGCGCATCGCTGGCGTCCTGGAGAGCGGAGCCCGTCATCGGGCCTTCGCACCGCCCTGACAAGCGGAAGGCCGGACGCATCGTCGTCCGTCCCGCAACGAGGTCGCCGGTGGACTGGTTCGAGCCGATCGCCGGCTATTGCGAGCGCGGGAGCCCGGCGTTCTGGGCCGAGCCGGTCAATGCCGTCTCCAACGCCGCCTTCCTCGTCGCCGGCACCGTCGCGTTCCGGCGTGCCCGCACGGTGGACGATCGGCCCGCCGCCGCTCTCGCGCTCCTGACGGCAATCGTCGGCGTCGGATCCTTCCTGTTCCACACCCTCGCCGTGCGCTGGGCGATGCTCGCCGACGTGGTGCCGATCGCCGTGTTCATCCACGCCTACTTCTTCCTGGCGATGGTGCGGTTCCTGCGATTCGGGCTCGTGGCGGCGGCGGCGGCGACCCTGGCGTTCGCGGGCTTCGGCTTCGGGCTCGTCCCCGCCCTCGATGCCGCCGCCGGGCGCTCGGTCGAGACCCTCACCAACGGCTCGGTCGACTACCTGCCGGCCGTGCTGGCGCTCCTCGGCGTCGCGCTCGGGCTGCGATGGCTCGGCGACCCGTCGCCGACCGGCGAGCGGCTCGTTGCGCTGGCGCTCCTGTTCGGCGTCTCGCTCGCCCTGCGCACGATGGACCGCAGCGTCTGCGCGCGCGTGCCCGTCGGCACCCACTTCCTCTGGCACCTGCTGAATGCCGGCATCCTCTGCGGCCTGGTCGTCGCCGCCGTGCGGCATCGGGCGGCGTCGCGCCGCCGGTGACGGGGGGCGCCCGGAGACGACCGCGCGACCGGCCGATTTCTTGCGCCTCCCGGCAAATCGAGGCAGAAGGACGCCGCCGCAGCCGATGGGGCGCGCGGCGTACCCCGCGCCCGTCCGCGCTGGCCGACAGGCCGCCGACGGCGCAGGGCAGAAGGCTACGAAAACCAGCATGTCCCAGAGCTTCCGCCTCGGTGTCGCCGGTCTCGGCACGGTCGGTGCCGCCGTCGTCCGCATGATCGCGCGCCGCTCGTCGGCGCTCGCCGCCGCCACCGGCCGCGACATCCGCGTCGTCGCGGTCTCCTCCCGCGACCGGACGCGCGACCGCGGGTTCGACGTCGCCGGGCTGCACTGGTTCGACGACCCGGTGCAGATGGCGCGCTCGGCCGAGGTCGACTGCGTGGTCGAGCTGATCGGCGGTTCGGAAGGGCCGGCCAAGGCGGTCGTCGAGGCGGCGCTCGCCGCCGGCAAGCCGGTCGTCACCGCGAACAAGGCGCTGCTCGCCCTGCACGGCGCGGCGCTGGCGACGTCCGCCGAGACCGCGGGCGTGGCCCTGGCCTACGAGGCGGCGGTCGCCGGCGGCATCCCGGTGATCAAGGCGCTGCGCGAGGGGTTGGCCGGCAACGCGGTGAGCCGCGTCTACGGGATCATGAACGGCACCTGCAACTACATCCTCACCCGGATGGAGCGCGAGGGCCTGACCTTCGAGGCCTGCCTCAAGGACGCGCAGGCGCTGGGCTACGCCGAGGCCGACCCGACCTTCGACGTCGAGGGCTTCGACACCGCCCACAAGCTCGCGATCCTGACGAGCCTCGCCTTCGGCACCGCGATCGACGCCGAGGGCGTCTCGGTCGAGGGCATCTCCGGCGTGAAGCCGCTGGACCTGCTGATGGCCGAGGAGCTCGGCTACCGGATCAAGCTGCTCGGCGTCGCGCAGGCGACGGAGGCCGGGATCGAGCAGCGCGTGCACCCGACCATGGTGCCGAAATCCTCCAGCATCGCCCAGGTGATGGGCGTGACGAACGCGGTGACGATCGACGCGGACGCCGTCGGCGAGCTGACCCTGATCGGCCCGGGCGCCGGCGGCGAGGCCACGGCGTCGGCGGTCGTCGCCGACATCGCCGACCTCGCCGCCGGCCTGACCCGCCCGACCTTCGGCTGCCCGACCGCGCAGCTGCGCCCCGCCGAGCGGGTCGAGATGCAGCGCCACGAGGGCGGCTATTACATCCGCCTCACGGTCCACAACCGGCCCGGCGTCGCGGCGGGCGTGGCCACCCGCATGGCCGAGCGCGAGATCTCATTGGAGAGCATCCTGCAGCGCCGCACCGGGGAGACGGCGGAGAGCGATCCGCACGGGCGCTCCGGGCAGCCGGTGCCGCTGGTGCTGATCACCTACGCCGCGACGGAGGGCAACATCCGCGCGGCGCTCGACGCCATCGCCGCCGACGGGCTGCTGGCCGAGGCGCCGCAGCTCATCCGGATCGAGCGGGAATAAGCCTCCTCGGCGCTCGAAGGATAAGCACTATCGTTCCTCTTCGCTGGAAATTCGGAAACCTGAGTTATTTTCGTGCATCCTGCCTGCGCTAAGCTGTAGGAGCAGGGCACCGAAAACGTTCGGGCCGCGGGAAGGGCTTGGGAAACGATGGACGAGGCGCTCATGCAGGGCTCGCGGAGCGTCGTCGCGCGCACGCTCACCCTCGAACTCGCGCGCGTGACCGAACGCGCGGCCATCGCCGCGGCGGCCCTGCGTGGGCAGGGCAACGAGAAGGCCGCCGACCAGGCCGCCGTCGACGCGATGCGGGCCGAGCTCAACGCGCTGCCGATCGACGGCACCGTGGTGATCGGCGAGGGCGAGCGCGACCAGGCGCCGATGCTGTTCATCGGCGAGCGCCTCGGCAGCGGCGGCGGGCCGCGCGTCGACCTCGCGGTCGATCCGCTGGAGGGCACGACGCTGTGCGCCAAGGACATGCCCGGCGCCATCGCGATCATGGCGATGGCCGAGCGCGGCTCGCTCCTCGCCGCCCCCGACGTCTACATGCAGAAGATCGCGATCGGCCCGGGCTATCCGCCGGGGATCGTCGACCTCGACGCCAGCCCCGCCGACAACATCGCTGCGCTCGCCCGCGCCAAGGGCGTGCCGGCCTCGCAGATCGTGGCGATCGTCCTCGACCGACCGCGCCACGCCGACCTCGTCGCCGCGATCCGCGCTGCGGGCGCCGGGGTCCGCCTGATCTCGGACGGCGACATCGCCGGCATCATCTTCACCAACTCGCCCCACGAGACCGGCGTCGACATCTATCTCGGGACCGGCGCGGCGCCCGAGGGCGTGATCGCGGCCGGCGCGCTGCGCTGCATCGGCGGCCAGATGCAGGGCCGGCTGATCCTCGACACGCCCGAGAAGCGCCGGCGGGCGCAGGACATGGGCATCGGCGACCCGAACCGGAAATACGAGCTCACCGACCTCGCCCGGGGCGACGTCATCGTGGCGGCGACCGGCGTCACCGACGGCGCGCTGCTGCGCGGCGTGCGCTTCAGGCCCGGCGTGATCGAGACCGAGACCGTGGTCTACCGCTCGGCCACGGGCACGGTACGGCGCATCCTCGGCGAGCACCGCCGCACGGAGCGCAACGTCGACTGAGCATGCGCGAACGCCGTCCGCGGAGTCTCCCCCTGCGGACGGCGCGGTCGTTCCCCGCTCAGTTCAGGACGACGACCTTGGTGCCGACGTTGACGCGGCTGAACAGATCGATCGCATCCTGATTGATCATGCGGATGCAGCCCGACGAGACGCTCTTGCCGATCGAGTTCGGATCGAGGGTGCCGTGGATGCGGAACAGCGTGTCCTTGTTGCCCTGCCACAGGTACATGGCCCGGGCGCCGAGCGGGTTGCGGTTGCCGCCGGGAACGCCGACGCCGCTCGGCAGCGTGTCGACCTCGCGGGCGAGGTGCGGCGTCCGGGCGATCATCTCCTTGGGCGGGTACCAGTCGGGCCAGGCCTGCTTCAGGTTCACCGTGGCGGTGCCCGACCACGAGAAGCCCTGCTTGCCCACGCCGACGCCGTAGCGCCGCGCCCGGCCGTCGGCCTGGACGAGGGTGAGCTGGTGCGCCCGCGGGTCGACGATGATCGTGCCGGGCTCGTAGGGCCCGGTATAGGCGATCTCCTGGCGCAGGAACGCCGGGTTGGTCTTCTTCCAGTTGAACGCCGCCACCGGGAACGCGTCGTCGGCGATCGCGGCATAGGCCTTGTCGTAGCTGATCGGGCCGTTGTCGATCGGCCGGTTGATCGCGGCGGCCATGGCCGGGGAGAGCTGGTTGGCGCCGGGCTTCGGCCCGACGGTGAGCGGCGCGGCGGGCGCGTCGGCCGGGCTCTCGGCCAGCGTCTCGGGC